>JBKDPX010000020.1:0-15500 GCA_046342165.1 Phycisphaerales bacterium
TCGGGACAAACGCGATGCCGGGGTCTACCCGATCAACAAAATCAACGCGAAAGCCCTGCGCGGACTCGTTCACTTCCTCCACGATCAACGCACACGCGGGAATCATCCAGCCGCGATATCTGATTTCATAATGAACGACCAGTTCTTCGCCGGCCTGGGCTCGAAGCGGAGCGATTCGTTTCACCTTCAGGCCCATCAGAGCCGCACCGCTCAAGACTCCGGAAACGATCAAACCGCCGACTGCGAGTCCGAAAAGCCAGAAGAGAAGATTGTTCTGACCGTTGATCGCGCCGAACACCAAGACGACGGTCGTAATGAGATACAACAACAGCGGCCCATGAAAGTGGTAGCGACGCGTCGCAACCTTCAGGTCCGCGACAGAGACATCCGATCCCGCTGAATTGTCTTCAAAGGATTCACCACGATCGTCAACGGAACTGGATTGGATGGTCCGCCGCATACTTCCCATCGGATTCGCAGCGCCGCTCGATCAGGTTGCAGGCTTGAGCTCTGTCAGTGTCGGAAGGTCCTTGATCGAGGCCAATCCGAAGTGATCGAGGAAAGTCTTGGTGGTGCCGTACAACATCGGACGACCGAGTTCTTCAGCCCGCCCTTTGATCGTCACCAGTCGACGATCCATCAAACTCTTCAGGACTTCACCGCAGGCCACCCCGCGAATCGCCTCGAGTTCCGCTCTCGTGATCGGCTGCTTGTACGCGATGATCGCAAGCGTCTCGACGCCGGCCTTGCTGAGCTTCGAAGAAGCCTGCCGGCGATGAAGCGCCGCGATCTGCGTCGAAAACTTCGGCAATGTCATCACGCGATAGCCGCCGGACACTCCCTCGACTCGAAAGCTGCGACCGGTCTTCTCATATTCCTCATTGAGCGACTTCACGCACTGCGCGATGAAATCCTCGATGGCAGTACCGATGACAGGATCCGCGACATCTTCACCATCGGCTTCGACATTTTGTCTTACAAGTCCGAGCGCCGCGGCGATTCTCGCACCGGGTAAAGGTCGATCGACACTCATGATGAGCGCTTCAATGGCGGGCGCGCAGTCTTGAACGGGTGGAAGTTCGGGCGCCGCTGATTCTGTCGCTGATTTCTTCGCCATGGTTCAGTGTTATCCCAGACAGGCCTTGAGCAGTTCGGCGATGCCCTGACCGCGGCTCGCGATGGTTTCAATGACGGGCTTGCGACCCGCGACTTCCTTCAGATCGCGCATCAACTCGTGCTGGCCCGGATGATCGGCTTTGTTGCACACGAAGAGATCCGCGATTTCCAGAATACCCGCTTTGTCCATCTGAATGGCGTCGCCCATGCCGGGAACAAGCACAACCGCCGTCTTGTCCACATACTTGCGGATCAAAGTTTCATTCTGGCCCGCTCCGACGGTCTCGACGAAAAGCGTGTCGATCCGATGATCGCCCTCGAACGCGCCTCCGATGAGTTCGATCACATCGTTCAACGCGTGGTAGTCTTCGCCGCTGATCGCGAGACTGCGGTAGTAGACGGATTCATCGAGAGAATTGAAATCGACGCGCAGGCGGTCGCCGAGCAACGCGCCCCCCGTGAGCGGACTCATCGGATCGAACGCGACGACGCCGCAACGACCGCTGAATCCTCCCGTGCCGGACTTCACGGCGCGCGAGAACTCCCCCACCATCTGCGCCACCAATGTGCTCTTGCCTGCGCCGGGAGATCCCGTCACGCCGATCACTCGCGCGGGGCGACGACGCTTGGCGCCGGATCGCACGGGTTTGCCGTCATGCACGCGCGAAATGTCCCGCGCGAGTTGCGCCGCGGCGTGTCCTGACGCGATGGACTCGGCGCGTTCAGTCACGGCACCTTTGACGGCGTTGACGATGTCGAGCAAGCCGACACCGGTCGTAAAGCACTTCTGAATACCGCCCGCAATCAACTGCGGAATGTCCTCCTGCGGGAGGATGCCGCCCATGTAGACAGGAAGGTCGGTACGACCGAGATTCTTGAGTTCACCGACGAGTTTCGGACCAAGCACGAGATGCGAGTTGCTCATCATGCTGGCGCATACGACATCGCAATCCTCGTCGCGCGCGGAGATCGCCAAACTGCGAGGCGTTTGCCATAACCCCGAGTAAATCACATGCACGCCGGAATCACGAAGCGCCCGCGCGATCACCTTCACGCCGCGATCGTGTCCGTCAAGCCCCATCTTGCCCAGCAGAACGCGCGGACGGTGCGGAAGGCCCGCACAGCGATCCTGCTTCTCGAACTCGGTAGTCGGTACGTTGATGGCGGTGGTCATGCGCCGTCATTGTACCTTCCAAACTGCGAATCCCTCGGAGCACCCGAACCGAATCCCACCCGAACCCCTCGCGAGGTAGACTGCGGATATGGACCAATCTCAAGACCCGACGAACTTCACCCGAGCTCAGAAACTTTACCTGTGGCTCGCGAGCACGTCCGTGGCGTGCCTTCTCATCTCGGATGTCATCGGAATCAAGTTGTTCCGGATTCCCTTGGGCTTCAACGTCATGGGAATCGACGCGATCGTTCATACATGCGGAATGCTGGCGTTCCCCGTCACGTTCGTGATCACGGACATCGCCAACGAGTTCTTCGGACGAAAAGCCGCGAGAAGAATCGCAATTCTTAGTTTCTCCATGGCGCTCCTGGCCTTCTTCTTCATGAACATCGCCATCGCCATGCCGTATCTCGATGCGCCGTTCAACATTTCGAAGGAACACTTCGAAGCGGTCTTCGGCTCCGCACGCGTCATGTACATCGCTTCACTCAGCGCGTACTTAATCGGAACATTCTGCGACATATCGATTTTCGGGCTGCTCAAACGCCTGACGGGCGGCAAACTCATCTGGCTTCGCGCGACGGGAAGCACCGTTGTTTCGCAGATGATCGACAGTCTCGTCGTCACGTATCTCGCATTCAGTCTCGGTCGCACGCTGTTCCCCGCGCCTGACGCCGCGCCGATGCCGATCGCGGAGGTCTTGAAAACCGCCGCGACGGGCTACACGCTCAAGTTCATCATCGCGCTCAGCCTGACGCCGGTGATTTACCTCTGCCACGGGATCGTCAAGCGAGCCTTCCATCTTGAACCCGTGCCTGCGTCGGAAAAATAAAAACCGGCGACCATCGAGGCCGCCGGCGAGTGCTTCACCGACTCATCACTTCGCTTGAGCGAGATATGCGCTCAGCACATCGCGCGCCGCTACGAGATCCTTCTTATCGATCATTTCCGTCACGGTGTGGATGTATCGCGTACCGACGGTGATGCCGATCGCGCGCGCGCCGGCCGCCGCCTGCTGGGCCGCGGCGCCGTCTTGCCCGCCGGCCGCGAGAATGGTGCGCTGATACGGGATCTTCGCCTTCTTCGAGACTTCCTCAAACTCCTCGACCAGCTTGTAGTCGGAGATGAACGAGCCGTCTTTGATGTGCAGTCCGTATCCCTGACCGTGTTTGGTCACGCTCTCTTCATCCGGCACGCCGGGTGTGTCGCATGCGAGTGTGACATCGATACCAAGTCCGATGTCGGGAAGAACGCGGTGGCTGGCGGTCTTGGCGCCGCGCAATCCGACTTCCTCCTGGGTGGTAAAGGCGACGACGATCTCGCAGGCATGACCTTTGCCCGACTTTTCAAGGTGCCGCACGGCCTCGATGCCGAGCCAGCACGCGACGCGATTGTCCAGCGCCTTGCTGACGATCTTGTTGCCGACATCGATCGCCGGTTCATCCATCACGACATAGTCACCCACTTTGACCAACTTCTTGACCTTGTCGGCGGGAAGTCCGATGTCGACGAAGAACTCCTTCACTTCGGGAACGCGCTCACGGTCCTTCGGGCTCGAGATGTGCACGGGCCGACCACCGGGGTTCATCACGCCCTTGATGTCCCCGTCATCCGTGCAGACCAACACGCGGCGAGAAAAGAGGTTTCGCGTGTCAAATCCGCCGGCAGGGTTCATCCACAAGAAACCGTTGCGATCGATGGCGGTGACGTAGAACCCGATTTCATCCATGTGCGCGAGCAGCATGACGCGAAGAGGGCGATCGCCTTTGGATTTCGGAGCCTTTCCCTTTTTGGGAGCACGCGGATTGCGCGTACAGATCAAGCTTCCCATCGCATCGACTTCGCAGGTATCGAAGAGACCCTCGATCTCCTTCTCGATAAGCGCGCGCACGCGCTCTTCGCGACCGGGAACGCCGGGAGTTTCGCACAGACGCTTGAGCAGATCGAAGTTTTCCACGCTCGGGCTCCTCATGAGAATCGAAGTTTCGGGCAAACTCGCGACGCGACGAAAATTCACCCGATCAGAAGATACGCAGCAAAACTCCTGCCGTCAGCACCACTACGATGCCCGACGATCAGGAAAGGAACCTTCTGAATGGCCCGTTCGAGCCCGATTCGACAGTTGCATCACGAGGCGGAAGCCTCGCTCGTCGCGTACGGCCCGGAGGATCACCCCGAGGGCGCGGTTGAACTTGTTGAATCCTTCGGCGAGCTCGAGATCGAGTACGCCGCGATTCGCAAGCATTGCGTGCTCATGGATCAACCCAATCGCGCGGTGCTCGAAGTCACGGGAAAGGATCGAATTGCATTCCTGCAGAGCATGCTGACGCAGGACATCAATGCGATTCCCGAGAAGGGAATCGCTCATTCGTTTTGGCTGAACAACAAGGGCCGTATCGACGCGGATCTTACCGTGATCCGGCTCTCCGACCGGCTCCTGATGGATGTCGACATCCACGCGGCGGAGCGATGCCTCACGACGCTCAACAATTTCATCATCGCCGAACAAGTCTCGCTCCGCAGCCTTCAAGAAAGCACCCATCGACTCGCGTTGCACGGCCCCTCGGCGGTCACCCTGTTGGCATCGCTGACGGGGATCCATGCCGAGTCGATGACGAATCGAGCGGTGTTCGAAGAAACAATTTTCGGCGTGCCCGCGACAATCTTCCGAGATGACGCGACCGGTGAACCGGGATTCGAACTGATTATTCCGACTGCGGCGGCGGCGGACGTGTATCGACGCTTGATCGAGGAAGGACGGGTCATCGAAGATGATCCGGAAGTGAAACCCACGCCGCTGGCGGAGAAGGTGCATCTCAAACCCGCCGGATGGCATGCATTCAATATCGCTCGAATCGAAGCGGGAACGGCACTGTACAACATCGATTTCGGAAGTGAGTCACTCCCCGCGGAAACCGCCGTGCTTGAGGATCGCGTTTCGTTCAAGAAAGGATGCTATCTCGGACAGGAAATCGTCGCGAGAATGCACGCCCGCGGCCATCCGAAGCAAAAGCTCGTCGCCATCAAGTTCGAATCGATCAGCGATGAATCACAACCGTTGCCGACGCTTCCCGTCAGTGGCTCGCCGATCGCGACTTCTCCCGCCGGCGAAGCCATCGGAGCAGTGACCAGCTCGGCGCTCAGTCCGATGCTCGGCGCCTCGCCCATCGCGTTCGCTCAAGTACGGTTCGCGCATACCAATCCGGGCACGGTGCTCTATGTGCCGGCCGAGGGCTTGGAGGTCAAAGGTGTCGTGCAATCGGAATTGAAGTTCTGGCCGCCGAATCGATGACGATCAACGCAACCTGCGGTAAACGGCCTCGATATCTCCACCGACCGACTTGAGTCGCCGAAGCTCAAAACGGCGCGCATCTGAGAGTTGCGCAACGTTTCGTCCTGCCGCGGCGGCATGCGCGAGTTCGTCACCGATCAGCATCGGCGCGATGTAAACCTGCGCCGCGTCAATAAGATCGGCCTCGAAAAACGAGCCGAGCAGACCCGGTCCGCTTTCAATCATGACATTCGACGCGTGATATCGAGACACAAGATCTCTGAGCACCGCTTCAAGATCGAGTCGGGTCCCAAATCCGCTTCGCGGCGCGCCTCGCACTTCCACCTCGAATGCACGGAGGGCTTCCACCGAACCGGTCCTGGATTCGTCCAGCAGCACATCCGCCCCGCAAAAGACCGTGGTCGGAATCTCAGATGCGGTACGGATGATTTTGCTGTTCAACGGCGTGTGAAGATCGCTATCGATAATGACGCGTCGAGCGACGCGCCGAACATGACAGCATCGCGCGTTCAACATGGGATCGTCGGCCGTCACGGTTCCAACTCCGGTAACCACTGCATCAACTCTTGAGCGCAGTTCATGCACGCGACGACGGGACCATTCGTTGCTGATCCATTTGCTCTCTCCGGTTCGGGTCGCGATTCGACCGTCGATGGTCTGTGCCCACTTTGCGATCACCCACGGCAGGCCCTGCGTCAGTCGTTTGATAAACGGAGCGACCAGGCCGGACGCGAATGAACTTGCGTCGCTGAATTCAGCCGTGATTCCCGCTCTCTCGAGCGCCTCAGCACCGTGGGATTTCGCGGGGTTTGGATCTCGGGAAGCGAAGATCACGCGAGCCACCTTTGCCTCGATCAACGCGTCGACGCAAGGCGGTTGTTTGCCGTGACCGTTACATGGCTCGAGAGTCACGTATGCGGTGGAACCCGCGGGGTCGATACCTTGATGGTTCATCGCGCGCAACGCATCTCGCTCGGCGTGAAGATCTCCGTAGCGCCGATGATGACCGGCGCCGATCACGACGCCGTCGCGAACGAACACGCATCCGACGGGGGGATTGGGCTCCACGCGCCCGAGGCCTCGGATCGCCAGACGAGCGGCCATATCGAGGAACTTTCGATGCTCGTTCATGCGCGCCTCACCAGAGCTTCTCGATCCGCGTCGCGAAGCAACTTCGAGGCATCATCAAGCCATCGGCGACCGTCAAGCGCGTAGCCCGCGGTCGGCTTGAGTTCCATTCCGCCATCGCGTCGTGCAAGTGATGTAAAGTAAGTATTGAAACGCGACATCATCATCTCGCGAACATACTTCGCGATCATCGACGCCAATGCGACCGATAGATGCGCACTCTCACCCTCCGTCAGGAAGGAAATCCCCGCGCGCTTTGAATCGGCGGTCACGATGTAACTGCTTCTGGTTTCGGTTTCCTCGACGATTTCCACGCGAACGCCGCGCAACTCGCGCTCGAGAATGCCGGCGTAACACGCGCGACCTCCGAGTCGATCGCACACAACGCCCAATCGCGAGGGTTCACCGTCGTGGGTCGTCGATGAAAATCGTTCCCAGACATGCCTGAGATGTGCGCCAAACGCGCTCGCGGTCGTTTCGCCTTTGTTTCCCGTGCTACGAATGATCTCGTTGAACTCAGGCTCGGAGATCACGCGGCAACGCATCTCTTCAACGCGAACGCCTGCGGATGCGCATGCTCGCTGAAGGATGTTGCGGCAGATACCGGACTCAGCCTCGTTGACGGCGAGAGGAATCTGAATCGGCTGCGATTGGTACGCGACATGCCGCGGGAAGTGTGCATGCAGAACATCGAACAGCGCGGCGTCCGTTTCGAAACTGCGATCATGAAGCACACCGGCGAATGCGAGAACCGCACGCTCGAGGTGAACGAGAGGATGGACGGTCTTCGATGAGTTCGAAAGTTTCAGCGATTTGGAATCGGCGACGGGAATGCGATGTTTGGCATCACGCGCACCGGCTCGTCCGGGCTCACGACATACGGCGGAATCGAGCAGTGTCCAAAGATTCGGAACGGTCGCATCCGTTTCAGCGTGGCAAACGCTAAACGCGCTCAATCCGACGCACAACGGGCCCAACAGAGGGCCGTATCCGGCTTCATCGATCCCCGCGAGCACCGTACGCATGACGGCATGATACCACGGACTTCAACTCCCACTGGCATTCAAGCTCGCTACCGGAATCCCAAAGCGAGTCAATGTTGCGACTCGAATCGAGGAGCTTGAGGATCAAAAACACAACGACCCGGCCTCGCGGTCGGGTCGTTTCACGAATGCGGCTGAGAGGAGTCGAACCTCCACGGGTGTGACCCCACTAGAACCTGAATCTAGCGCGTCTGCCAATTCCGCCACAGCCGCTTTACTGTGGACGGATAGCTTAGGCCGACGCGTTCGGCGCGGCAAGACGCGCGAAGCCTCCCTCCGAAAGCCTCGCACGCCTTGCGCAACGCCTCACCCCCATCCCAAGTCCCTTTCGTTGATCAGCACCCCCACAGGACTCGGCGAACCCCCGTTTCATGCTCCGCCCTTGAGTTTCTCTCTCTCCCCACTGCTCCAAACTGCCACCAACATCTCGCGGCACCCCTTCAAGGCCCGATCGTGTCACCCGAACACAACGGAGGTGAACACGATTCTGTTGACTCGGGAGTTTCGCGCGGCGCGGATGCCTCCAAACGTTCCCATCCGCGCCACGCGATCCCGTTTCTCTCTTTTCAGCGACGAGTGACGTCGATCCGCCCATCGGGGATCCGTCGCCCTCGCGCTGCCGGCGCACATTCGAGGATGTCAACGATCCTCAAATCGATGTGCCGGATCCATGCTGATGTACACCGAGCTGATTTACTCCGGCTCCTCGCCGTCGTCGACATCGTCACCGGGTTGAGGCTTGCCCGGAGCCATCGCCTGTGCGGCGCGGACTTCGAGAACCTTCTGGCGAATCTCAGCGGCGACTTCCGGATTGTCCTTCAGGAACTGCTTGGCGTTTTCGCGTCCTTGTGCGACGCGCATCTCGCCGTAGCTGAACCATGCGCCTGACTTATTGACGATCTTGCTCTCGACGGCGAGATCGATCAGGTCGCCCTCGATCGAAATGCCTTCGGTGTACATGATGTCAAACTCAGCCTCGCGGAACGGAGGGGCGACCTTGTTCTTCACGACGCGCGCGCGAGTGCGGCTGCCGACCGTCGTCTCGGCTTCTTTGATGGCGCCGATACGACGGACATCGATACGAACCGACGAGTAGAACTTGAGTGCGCGACCGCCCGTCGTGGTTTCGGGGCTTCCAAACATGACGCCGATCTTCTCGCGGATCTGGTTGATGAAGAGCACCGTGCAGTTGCTGCGAGCGATGACGCCGGTCAGCTTTCGCATCGCCTGGCTCATGAGGCGCGCCTGCAAGCCGACGGATGCCTCGCCCATTTCACCTTCGATTTCGGCGCGAGGAATGAGCGCCGCGACCGAGTCGACGACGATGATGTCGACGGCGTTCGAGCGAACGAGGAGCTCGCAGATTTCAAGGGCTTGCTCGCCCGTGTCGGGCTGGCTCACCAAAAGCGCATCGATATCGACGCCGATCTTGCGGGCCCATGAAGGATCAAGCGCGTGTTCGGCGTCGATGAACGCGGCGACTCCGCCGTCTTTTTGAGCGTTGGCCGCGATGGTCAACGCGAGTGTGGTTTTACCGGATGATTCGGGACCGAAGACCTCGATGATGCGGCCGCGCGGAACGCCCTTGCCGCCCAGAGCGATGTCCAGCGAAATCGCGCCTGTGGAGATGCCGGGCACCGAGAGGTACGCCTGCTCATCCATGCGCATGATCGCGCCCTTGCCGAATGTCTTGTCAATCTGCTGGAGCGTGCGATCCAGCGCGGCCTTCTTCTGCTTGTCTTCCAACTTCACGTCAACGATCGAATTCGAAGCCATCTGACTGCCACCTTTCAACCGAAGCCCGCTCACCGCCGGAACGGGGAGCGACGCCTCTCAATCCCGGAGCGATTCGCGCGCGGCCGACCGTGGCCAACATGCGGTCGAGGAGGGCTCCGGACCTGAGCTCGACTGATACGAGAGTTTTACCAAAGCCCGAACAAGGAGTCAAACACGCGTTCGGTACAAAATGACACGCTGTTGTCAGTGGATAACTTCCGAAGGAGAGTCTCAAACCGCGTTTTGAGCGTTTCTAGGCCTATGAATCGACTTTGGATCACATCGAACCCCCGCGAAACACCGGGATTCAGCATTTTCAAACCCGAAAAACGGGCGAACGAATGCTCCTCCGCTGTTGTGACGGGGTCGCCGATCGCAAACGGTGCCGATCGACTTCACCGGATAGATCTATTAAAACATTGGTTTGGTTCAGTCAGCGACCAATCGCATCGCGATCAGGTCTTGTACGTCGAGGATTCCTACAGGATGTCCGGCTTGATCCACGACAGGAATCTCATCTTGTCGGAACTCTCGAACCATGCGAACCGCATCGCGGACCATCGCATCGCTCGAAAGAGCGCGCGGCGAGCGCGTCATGACCTCAGAAATGGGGCGCGAAAGCTCCGCAGGATTGCGAAGGATCAGTCGACGCAAATCTCCGTCAGTGAAGATTCCGGACAAACAGCCGACGGCATCGACCAAGACAATCGCGCCGGGGCGACGGCCACTCTTTGCGGCATCGTTCAGTGCATCGGAGACGGATAAACAATCACGAATGACAGGCATGTTCTTGCCCGCCGTATATCGAAGCATTTCGGTCACGGGGCGCAGCAGTCCGCCCAAGGATCCGCCCGGATGACGACGCGCGAAATCTTCGTTCGTGAAGTTGCGCCGACGGGCGGCTGAAAGTGCAAGGGCATCGCCCAATGCCATGGTTGCAGTGGTCGAACTCGTCGGGGCGACGAAGTCAGGAGCCGCCGCTTCGCTCTCGATTCCGAGCGTCAAAGCGATGGTCGCAAGGCGCTCAAGGGATGATGTCGATCCGTCGGCGCGGCCGCAGGTGATCGAGATGATCGGCAGGCCGTCCTGACGCAGCAATGCGCAGAGGTCCACCACTTCGTCGGTCTCACCGGACGCGGAAATCGCGATGACGAGGTCCGCACTGCGGAATCGACCGAGGTCGCCGTGCGCGGCTTCGGTCGGGTGAATCGGGTGCGAAGGGATTCCGAGCGATGCCATGGTCGCGGAGATCTTCGCTCCGACATGGCCGGACTTCCCGAGGCCGGTGATCTGGACCGTGCCGCCCGAATCGGCGCATGCGGCGATGAGCCCGACGGCCTTGAGAAAGGAATCCCCGAGCCGAGCGGCAAGCGCGGCAACGGCATTTGCTTCCGCTTCCAACACCCCACGCGCGAACTGCATTTCAGAGTCGCTCATCGGGGATAGTGTATAGTGGTTGAAGAGTCGAGGGACGACTCAAAGCCAAGAGGTATCCAGCGTGCTCACGGAAGATTACCGCGTACAACTCGACGCCTTTGAAGGGCCGCTTGATCTGCTTTTGTATTTGATCCGCAAGAACGAGGTGGATGTCCACGACATTCCGGTCTCGTCGATCGCGGAGCAATACATGGGATTCCTGTCCAACATCGATCGCATCGACATCGATGTGGCGGGCGAGTTTCTTGTGATGGCGGCCACGCTGATGGAAATCAAGAGCCGCATGCTCGCGCCGCTGAACAAGCCGCAGGAAGGTGATGCGGAGGCGCCGCAGGGGCCTGTCGAAGATCCGCGTGCGGAACTCGTGCGACAGTTGCTCGCGTACAAGAAGTATCGTGACGCGGCCGGCGCGCTCGAACAACGCGCCGACGAGTGGAAGCAACGATTCGGGGCGGGACGCGCGGGTATCGACGATGATGCGATTCAAGCCGCGATCGAAGCGGCTCCGGAAATGGATCTGCACGATCTCGAACTGATCGATTTATTCGAGGCGTTCCAACGGGTCGCGGAAACGGTGAACTTCGAGCGCTTGGGCGAGCACCAAGTGCAATACGACGACACCCCGATCGAATTGCACGCGGAAGACATCGTTGATCGCATTAAACGCGATGCGACCACGAACGCGGACGGTCGACCGGAAATGGCCTTCGCGAACCTGTTCAAAGGCCGCACGCGAAGCGAGATGGTCGGCCTGTTCCTCGCGATGCTCGAACTGTGTCGCAGGCGCGTGTTGACATTTCGAAACGACGAACAGTCGGGAATTCAACTGCGTCTGCGAACTGAAGAGGAAATCGCGCTCGATGCCCAGCAACGCGCGGAACAGGAAGCCCGTGAAGTACCGCAGGAAGCGGAACCCGTCGAGCGTGGTCGCCGCCGCAAACCCGAGTGAAACACGCGATCAGTTGCCGACTTTCCGAACGTCGCCGCGCTTGGCTTTTTGATGAATCGTCGGCGTCACATGGAATGTGGCCACGCACTTTCCGACCCGGCGTTCGCGCTGCGCCAGTCGCGCGAGCACCGAATCCTTTTTCTGACGCTTGCCGAGCGCGGCGGGCAGTACGGGCTGTTGAATCACTTCGAGATCGACGGTGATGTTGAACTCTTTGCCGGTCGCGATCAACGCGCGCACGTCTTCGCGCGGCGTGATGCGATAGAGCGCGGGCCCGAAGCAAGGACGCAGAAACTTATATGAGAGCTCTTTACACACAAGCGTGTAATCACCGCCGGTGATTCCGAAGATGTACATTCCGCCTGCGATTTCGCTGTTGGCAAGCAGCGCCGCGCCCGCCATCGCGTTGTACCAATTGCGATTGAATCGACGAAAGGGGAGTTCGGCGGCGAAGGTGTTGCTGTCCACCTTCTTCATTTTGATGCCGCTCTTGAAGGCGTAGGGCAACCAGATCATCGAGCAGACGCGGTGCCAGAAAGTGCTCTTGGTCGACAACCTCGCGATGAACGCTTCGGCTCGATCCATAAACGAGAGCGTCACCGCCGGAGCCATGCCGCGCGGCGGAACGGAGTTCATCGCCTCGCGCTCATCCGCAGAAGCGGACTCATCCGCGTGATCCGAAGTACCGCCTTGTTCAGTCGACGAACTCAATGAACGCTCCCGAATATCGATGCCGTCGGCAGAGACTGTACGCGACCGAGGCGCTGATCAGCCGAGTTGACCTCGAATATCCGTGACCGGATGAAGATCAAACCACCCCTTGTTATTGGCCGTCACCCTCTGGCAGGGATTTCCGGGTTCGTGGTCGAGAACCAACAACCAGTCGCCGATCGCCGCCTCTCGAAGGAACCACTGACGCGAGATCATGCTCGTGTACGGTTCGACATCGTAAGCCAGGCTGTAGGCGGCGCCAAGATGGTGCACCGTGGGCATCACATCGGGAGTGAAGACCACGGTTCGCCCGGCTTCGTCTTGAAACTTCACCGCCTGTTGGCCCCACGTATGGCCGGGTACTTTGAAGACCGTGACGCCGGGGAGGTTCGGCAACTCCGACTCGCGTCGCTCGAAGGGGAGTTCGGGACGCTCCTCGCGATCGGGCGTCGCTCCGATCGCAAAAGGCGCCGGCGAGTCGATCGTCACCACTCGTTGTGACAGGGGCAGTAGATGATCTCGGAAATAGGTCCGAGTCATCAGACTTCTGTTCGCAAGTGCATCTTCCCACTCGCGTTTTTGGGTGTAGATGACTGCATTGGGGAATGTGAGTTTGACGCCGTGATCCGGGCGGGAACCGGCCATGCCTCCGGCGGGGCCGGTCCAATCCGGCGCCTCTCCGTCGCGGCAAAGACGCGTCAGGCCGCCCGCGTGGTCAAAGTGAAGATGGGTGATCACCGCCGCGCCGATCGAGGAAGGATCGTAACCGACTTCGCGCACGGCTTGTTCGATGCAACGATTTTCGAGCGCGAAGATATCACGACTTTTGTCGTCAAGCTTGTCACCCGTGCCCGCCTCGATCAGCGCGAATCGGGCATGGCCGATACCGGGCTCCCCCACTCGCTCGAGAACGAGGCAGTTGTGCTGAACCTGCATACGGCCCTTGTCATCAACTTCAAGACCGCGAGACCACACGGTGCGCGGGATCAATCCGAACATGGATCCCGCATCGAGTTTGAAGAGACCGGCACGAACAAGCGTCCAGCGATAACGAGGTGTGGTTTCCGACATGGAATGACTTTATGCCCGGGCGAGAGCGGGCCGAGTGCAAGGGTTCACTTATGACATTTATTCCGTTGATGACGTCGGTCGTGCATCGGCGGCGATCGGGTTATCCGCGCGACCTTCGGAATTGACGACCGAACGCCGATTCATCGCTCGTGACGGAGTTTGATCATGCGTGACACACCCGACGACATTTCACCCATTCAGAGCGAATTCGCCGACGATCCCGACATGAGGGATCTGGTTGAGTTTTTCGTTGCGGACCTTCATGCGCGATCGAGTGCGATCAGAACCGCGCGCGAGCACTGCGAATGGTCAACGGTGGCGCGAATCGCCCATCAATTGCGAGGATCCGCGGCAGGTTACGGGTTCACCGACTTGGGTACGCTGGCCGGGAAGATCGAAGATCTGCTCAAATCCGAGGCCGCCGATTGTCCGTCGCGATTGCGGGAGTCGCTCGATGAACTGATGTTGATGTGTCAACGCATTTTCGCTTCCGCGAATCGTCGCGCGGCATGAAGTATGTGTGAAACGCGGATCCGCTTCGGATGATCGACCGCATGAGTGTGCACAACGAAACATCATTTGAATCGACACCCGAGTCTCGACCCGTGGTGCGGATCATCGATGACAGCGCCGACGTCCACCGACTGTTGCGCGCAAGGCTCAGTCAGGAAGAACTGCACTTCGTCAGCGCTTACAACGGCACCGAGGGGTTGGTGGCGGCGGAAAGCTGCAAGCCCAGTTTGATCACGCTTGATCTCAACATGGAGGGCGTGAACGGTTTCGAAGTTTTGCGCGAACTGAAGTCAAGACCCAGCACATCTCAGGTCCCGGTGATCATCCTGTCCGGACGCGCTTCACGCGATGACAAAGTGCGGGCCTTCGAAATGGGCGCGATCGACTACATCGCCAAACCGTTCGAGTTCACGGAACTCAAGGTAAGAGTCCGTAGCGCACTGAGGATGTATCAGCTCCTGCAGATGCTTGCGCAAAAGGCGAAGGTGGACGGGCTTACCGGCCTCTGGAACCGGGCGTTCTTCGATTCGCGATGGGATGAGGAATTCGCCCGCGCATCGAGATATTCAAGACCACTGTCGATGATGATCATCGATGCGGATCGATTCAAATCCATCAACGACGACTTCGGGCATCCCGCCGGCGACGCTTTGCTGCAGGGTGTGGCGAAGATCATTCAGCGTGAATGTCGGCAGACCGATTTGGCATGTCGTTACGGTGGCGAAGAGTTTGCGGTGATCATGCCCGATACGACGGCGGAAGAAGCCGCGATCGTGGCCGAGCGCGTAAGAAGCGCGATTGAACGCGCCGATTGGCCTCGTCATCCGCAGCGTTCCGTCAGTGTGTCAGTCGGAGTTGCGGGATGCGAGGGAGCGCCTCGAATCTCCGCGGATTCGTGGATCGACTCGGTTGATCGAAACCTGTACCGAGCGAAGCGTGAGGGACGAAACCGCGTAGTGTCATCGATCATTGAGAGCGCGAAGCAATCCGCCGCGGACGCGAATATCTGACTCAGAACGGGAAGATGACGCCGCCGTACAGCATGATCGAATCACGACTGGGATTGTCTCCATCTCCGGAGGTGCGCGCATTGGAGATATGCGCCCATCGCACTCCCAACTCGAATCGGTTCGCGGAATCTCCGAGTCGATGGGTGATTCCTGCACCCGCGCGGGGCGTGAAATTGAACGATGTTCCATCTGACGGCACATCATCGGTCGTAAAGAGAACACCGATTCCCAGATCGGCATAGACCGTCATGCGTTCTTTGTTGAGGAAGTGCCAACGAAT
>JBKDPX010000021.1:0-9948 GCA_046342165.1 Phycisphaerales bacterium
GTAGAACGCCGCGATGGCGGAGTTCAGGCCGAGGACAACGACGAGCGGAATCTCTCCGGCGCTGATGGCGCTGGTGAAGAGCGGGATTTTGCCGAAGAATCCGAGCAACGGGGGCAGGCCCAGCAAGCTGAGGGCGCAAACGGTCATGGTCCAACCAAGGACCGGGCTCTTGGCGCACAGACCGCGAAGGTCGGCGATGCTGTCGATTTCGCGCGAGCCGTCGGCGCCGGCTTCACGACGCTCAAGCGCCGCGAGCACCGCGAAGGTGCCGATGTTCATCGTGCCGTAGCAGAGCAGGTCGAAGAGCACCGCGGCGAGGCCGTTGTTGGTGAACGAACCGTCGCCGGGACCTGCGCTCAGGCCGACGAGCATGTAGCCCGAGTGCGCGATCGAGGAGTACGCGAGGATGCGCTTCACCGAAGTCTGCTGGAGCGCGAGGACGTTGCCGACGGTCATCGTCAGCGCCGCCATGACCCACAGCATGAGCCGCAAGTACGACGGAAGGTCGCCGCCGGTGCCGAAGATTGCAGGTTCGGAGATGGATGCAGTGCTGCCGTAGCCCCATCCGACGCAGGACAACAGCAAGATGAGCGAAATGAAGCCCGCGGTCTTCGGCACGAATGCGAGGAATGCGGAGACCTGAGACGCTGCGCCTTGGTAGACATCGGCGGTGTAGAAGTGCATGGGAACCGCGGCGATCTTGAAGGACACGCCGAGCACCGCGAGCAACATGCCGATCATCGTCAACGAATCGACGCCGCGTTGCATGACGTGCGCATGAATCTCGTTGAAGTTGGTCGTGGCGGTCGCACCGTAGATGAGCGCGAATCCGTAGAGGAAGATCGCGGCGCCGAGGGCACCGAGGAAGAAGTACTTGACACCCGCTTCGCGGCCGCGGTTGGCGCTCGTCGAGACGGCGACCATGATGTAGGTCGGAAGGCTCGTGAGTTCGAGCGCGAGGAAGAGCCAGATCAAATCATCGGCGCTTGCGCAGAGCATGAGGCCGGTGAGCGAGAAGAGGTAGAAGGAGTAGAACTCGGCGCGGTTGGAGCGAAGCGGATCGAACTTGGCTTTGCCCTTGGCGATCAACGCTTCATCGTCGCGATCGACGGTGCCGGCGAGGAGCATCAGCATGACGAAGCCGACCGCCGAGATGATCACTTTGGAATACTGCGCGAGGTACGGCAGGAGCGTCTGGCCGGACGCGGGGTTGAGGTTGTCACCCGACGGTGTGGTGAAGTACGCGAGGAATCCCGCGACGATCACGCCGAGCCCGGCGATGCCGGAGGCGAGTTTGCGGCTCTCTTTGACGGGCGAGAGGCCCAGCACCATCACGAGACACGTCGCGACAAAGAGCGCGATCTCGGGATACAGGTATGAAAGTCGCTCGATCACTTTGTGTTCTCCGAGACGAGCGCACCCTGTGCGCCGGTAGAGGGTTGAACTTCAGCGACGGTTTCGCGAGCCGTCTGAACCTTGGCGACCACCGCATCAACGGGGCCGTTGAGCGCTTGGATGAGCGGCTTGGGATACACGCCGAGCACCAAGCAAAGCGCCGCGAGCGGAACCAGCGTTCCGATTTCGCGCGCGTTCAAATCACGAGGCAAAGCGCCGTGCGCGTGATCATCGTGTCCATGTCCATGTCCATGATCATGGCCGTGGCCGTGCGGTTCGACCAGCGGGCCCCACACGATCTTGCCGGTCATGTACAGCAAGTACATCGCGGCGATGACCATGCCGATACCGGCGATCGCCGCGTACCACGGGCCGAGTTCGCCGGCCGTTGCGCCGGGAACCTGACCGCCCGCAAGTCCCGCCTGGGTCTGCCACAATCCTGAGCCCCAAGCGGAGCCGGACTGGAAGGTACCCATCAGACACATGAACTCGCTGACGAAGCCGTTGAGACCGGGGAGACCGACGGAAGCCATCACGAAGAAGACCATGAAGGTCGACCACACGGGCATCTTCGCGGCCAAGCCGCCGAGTTCCTTCATCGAACGCGTGTGATAGCGCTCATAGACCATGCCGATGAGCAGGAACAACGCGCCGGTCGACAGACCGTGATTGATCATGTAGAGCACGCTGCCGACGATGCCGACTTTGTTCAGCGCGGCCAAACCGAGCACGCAGAAACCCAAGTGCGCGACGGATGAGTACGCGACGAGCTTCTTGACGTCGGTCTGCACCCAGCAGATCAATCCACCATAGAGAATGCCGATGATGCAGAGCGTGGCGATGATCGGCGCGTATTCAACGAATGCCGCGGGGCAGTAAGGAACCGCGAAACGAAGGATGCCGTAGGTGCCGAGCTTGAGCAGGACGCCCGCGAGGATGACCGAGCCCGCGGTCGGGGCCTCGGTGTGCGCGAGGGGCAGCCAGGTGTGGAACGGAAAGATCGGGACCTTCACAGCGAAGCCCGCGAGCAGTGCGATCAACACCCACGCCTGCTCATCTCCCGTCAATTGATTGGCGGCGAACTGCAAGGTGGCAAGATCGAAGGTCCAACTGCCGGAGAGCACGGAGTTCTTCCACGCGATGTACACCAAACCCGCGAGCGCGATCATCGAGCCCGTGAAGGTGTACAGGAAGAACTTGATCGACGCCGCTTTGCGGTTGGTCGAACCATAAAGGCTGATCAGAATGAACATCGGAACGAGCGTGAACTCGAAGCAAATGTAAAAGAGCACGAGGTCGCGCGCGGCAAAGACGCCGAACATCGCGGCCTGCAGAACGAGCAACCACGAGTAGTAGGTCTTCACGCGCTCGGTGATCGCGGTGGTCGATGCGACGACGCAAATCGGGCCCAAGAGCGCCGTAAGCGCGATGAGCGAGACGGCGAGCGAATCCACGCCGAGCGTGAAGTTCAGTCCGATGGCGGGAAGCCACTCGTAAGATTCGTGGAACTCAAATGCCGCGCCGCCGCCATGCCACGGAAAGCGCCAGAGCAAGAGCCCCGTGATGACGAAGGTCACCGCGTTGCCGATCAACGCCAGAGGACGCGCGTGGCGTTCCTTCATGAAGCCGACGAGCGCGGCGAAGAGGAGAGGGATCAGTATGAGGGATGAGAGAATCACCGGATTGGTTCCCGTGTATGCGATCAGTGAGCCATGAAGAAGACGATCAACAACAACACGACGATGCCGCCGGCCATGCCGACCGCGTAGCCGTGCAATTCACCGCTCTGGCTCGGGCGAAGCGCCTGTCCGATGGAACGAGGCAGACGTCCGAGCACATCGACGATGCCGTCGACGATGAACTGATCGATCAGATGGAAGATGTTGGTGAGCACCCACAGCGGTTTGCGGATGATCGCTTCGTACAACTCATCCACGTACCACTTGTTCTGCGCCCACACCGCGACCTTGCCGAAGACCGGCAACAACGAGTCCGCCTTGGATGTCGCGGCGGTCGTGCGCCCCGCGAAGTGCAGGAAGAACGCGACAATGATGCCCACGATTCCCACCGCGCTCGACGCGATGATCATGCCCGTGTGCGCATCCATACCGAAGAATCCGCCACCCTGTGTCGACGTCGCGGACTTCTGAGACATCGGAATCATGCTGAGGCCGTGCGCGGTGTGCGCGGCGGCCTCACCCGAAGCTTCGTGATGTCCGGCTGAAACGAACGGACTCGTGAACGATGCCGATGACTGCTGAACAAGATCAGCCACCGCACCATGCGAACCACCGACTTTCGCGAGACCCACCGCCGCGATGGAGAGCAACGACAACACAACCAGCACGGTGTTGATCGCCCAACCCGGCGCATGCGGATGCGCACCGTGCGAATCATGTCCGTGCGCGTGACCATGCTGACCGTGGTGGTCGTGCGCATGATCGCCGTGACCGTGCGGATCGTGACCGTGATCGCCGTGTCCATGGTGATCATCGTGCGAGCCGTGCGACTCTTCACCCATCTCATAGTGCTTGGGGCCGACGAAGACACGGAAGAAGACGCGGAACGTGTAGTACGCCGTGAGGCCGGCGGTGATCAGCAAAATCCAACCGATGGGCGCGGCGCCCGGCGTGGTAAACGCTTCCGCGAGGATCATGTCCTTGCTGTAGAAGCCCGCCGTGATGAACGGGAAGCCCGCGAGGTTCAAGCATCCGACCAACATGCCGATCGAGACGATCCGCCATCCCGG
Source organism: Phycisphaerales bacterium (assembly GCA_046342165.1). Classification (GTDB taxonomy): domain Bacteria; phylum Planctomycetota; class Phycisphaerae; order Phycisphaerales; family UBA1924; genus JBEIUO01. Next base: position 4,145 of record JBKDPX010000021.1, read on the forward strand.
CATCTTCATCAAGCCCGAGAGCTTGCGAAGGTCGAGCTGTCCGCCGAATCCGTGCATGACTGCGCCGCAGCAGAGGAACAACAGCGCCTTGAAGAACGCGTGCGTCACGACGTGGAAGACGCCGCCCATGCTCGTCAGCACGCCGAGTCCGGCGAACATGTAGCCCAACTGCGACACCGTGGAGTACGCCATGATGCGCTTGATATCGAACTGCGCCATACCGATGGTCGCGGCAACGAGCGCCGTCAATGCGCCGACCCACGCGACCGCCGGAAGCGCGATGTCGCTGAGCAGGAAGATCGCGTAGGTGCGGGCGATCAAGAAGACGCCGGCGGTGACCATCGTCGCCGCGTGAATGAGCGCGGAGACGGGCGTCGGACCTTCCATGGCGTCGGGCAGCCACACATAGAGCGGCAACTGCGCGGACTTGCCGAACGCTCCACCCATCAACAGCAGCGGAATCAATCCGACGACCGCGGGGATCTCTTCGAACTTGCCGGCCTTCACCAGCTCGATGTACGGCTGAGCGCGAGCGAAGATTTCCTTGTACTCGACGGATCCGAAGTGCACGAAGATCAGGAAGATGCCCAAAGCCAGGAAGAGATCGCCGATGCGGTTGACGATGAACGCCTTCTTCGCCGCGGCGACCGCGCTGGGCTTCTTGTAGAAGTAGCCGATCAGCAGATACGAGCAGAGACCCACGCCTTCCCAACCGAGGTAAAGGAGGATGAGGTTGTCCGCCATGACCAAGCAGGACATGCTGAATACGAAGAGGCTGAACGCCGCGAAGAAGCGGCAGTACCCCGCACCGACATCGTGGCTCATGTACTCGCTGGCGTAGAGCGCGATGAGCGTCGCGAGGCCGGTGACAAAGAGCATCCACAACACGGTGAGCGAGTCGAGATACAAACCGAAGTTCGCCTGGAGCGTCTGACCGATGCCGTCACCCCAAGAGACCTTGATCCATTCAAAGGCCGTGACGACCATCGGACCCGAAGCGTGTTCGCCGGCGAAGTGCTGAAGGAACAACATCAGCGTCGTGACAAACGCGGCGCCGACGGTCGCGACCGTGGTGTACGCGGGGAGCTTCGACTTCACCTTGAACGCGGCGCAGAGCGCGGCGATCACGAATCCCGCGAGCGGCAGGATCGGGATCAACAGCGCCCACTGCGGAACGCCTTGCGCTTCGAGCGCTCCCGTCGCCAACATGGTCTGAATCTGATGCATTGAAACTTCCGTTGGAGTTTGGCTCGAGGTTCCATGTCCTGAGCCGGAACAAGTCCGCGAATGTCAACTTCGGTCCGGGCCGCGAAATCCTGATCCGATCAGCCCTTCATTTCCTTCCACTCATCCGCGCTCAGTGATTCCTTGCGACGGAAGAGCAGAACGACGAGTGCCAGCGCCATCGCGGCCTCGGCCGCGGCAACGGTGAGCACGAAGATCACGAAGGTCTGGCCTGTGAAATCGAGGTGGTAGCGACCGAACGCAACCAACGCGATGCCCGCGGCCTGGAACATCAATTCCGTGCAAAGGAACATGATGATGAGGTTGCGACGGGTGAGGAACCCGACAAGACCGATCACGAACATCACCGCGGAGACGAAGATGTAGTGCGCGAGCGTGATGGTCGGAAGCGCGTCGGGGAAACCGGTTTGCGCGAGCGTGAGGGCTGCGTTCATCGCGTGCCTCCTTCGGCGAGCATCTTGGCCTGCGCCATCTTCGCTTCCTCATCAAGTTGAACTTGCTTGCGGCTGAGCACCACGGCGCCCAGCATGGCCATCAGCAGAATCACGCCGGCGATTTCGATCGCGCCGGGGTGATCGCGCAACAGGTTGAAACCGAGCGCTTCGATGTTGGTGACATCGAGATCCGCGGGCCACTTGTCCTTGGTGACAACGCTTTCGCCGCCGTCAACGAGCGTGAGCTTCAACGCGCTGATCGCGCCCGAATCGTCGCGAATCAACTCAACGCTCTTCACGCCTTCATGGGCGCCGAGCATGTTGTGATTGCGAAGAGTGCGCTCCACTTTCAGCGGCATTTCGGAGATCAACGCATCCGCGGTGCTCGCCTTGGGCGCCGGAAGTTGCTCCGCACCCTTGAACATCATCGTCGTCAAAATCGCGAGCATCGCGAAACCGACGACTGTCGCGGCGATGGGTTCGCGCGCGGCGGTGTCGTACTCGGTCAGCACTTCGATCTCGCCTTCTTCAGGCGCCTGCGTCGCGAGCATGATCACGAAGAGATAGGTGATGAGAATCGCGCCGGCATACACGATGATCAGCGCGAAGGCCATGAACTCGGCGGAGAGAATCAGGAACAAACCCGCCGTCGCGATGATCGACAGAATGAAGTACAGCGCCGAATACACCGGACGCTGATGCGTGATCACTCGCAACGCCGCGCCGAGTGCGATCGCGGAGAAGATGTAGAAGTAGATGTTGGGGATCGCGCCACGGCTGACAGCCTCTTTACTCAGGAAGAGGATGACCAATCCGCCGGCGAGTCCGGCGATCAGCGCACCGAAGACCTGAGGGGTAAGTCCCTTGCGAGGCAGAGCGAGACAGACTCCCGCACCACCCAACGCGATCAGTCCGTACAGCAGAAACGGGTTTAAGATGGTGTCCACGCGGCGATTGTCCGTCCGTTTGAGGTGCAATGACACACCCCGGGCGATCCGCGCCCGGAAAGTGAAGACTGAGGATAGTCGCACGAACCCCCTTTGTTCAACCGACGGTAGGGAGCCCGATCGGCTACGCTTGGACCGTGGACACCCCAGCGCAAGCCCCGCAGCTTATGAATGAAACCAAGGGTTTCAGGCGATGGCTTCCGAACGCCTTGACGGTACTGCGACTCGTCATCGCGCTGGCGTTCTTCATCCTGCTTTCGGTTTGGAACTACCCGGCGGGCGAACTGATCCGCCCCATCACTCCCAAGCATCCGCTTTGGGCTTACCTGGTCGCCGCGGCGTTGTTCGGCCTCGCCGCATTGACCGATGCAATTGACGGACCGCTGGCGCGTCGCTGGAAAGTCGTGAGCCGCTTCGGGCGAATCATGGATCCCTTTGCCGACAAGGTGCTTGTGGTCGGAAGTTTCATCATGCTCGCAGGCCCGCGTTTCGGTGTCGAAATGGCGGATGAAGGCCGTCCGATCCTGCAGGTTTCAGGGGTTGTGCCATGGATGGCGGTGCTGATTTTGGGCCGCGAATTGCTGGTCACTTCCATTCGAGCAACCATGGAAGCGGATGGACATGACTTCTCGGCGAACTGGTCGGGCAAGGCCAAAATGGTTGTGCAGGCCTGCGTCATCCCGGCGATTCTGGTGATCCTTGGAATCACAAGTGTCGGTCCCGGCACCATCGGTCGCTGGACGATCGATGTGTTGGTATGGATCACCGTTTTGATCACGATCGTGAGCGGATGGCCCTACGCCGTTCGGGGCTTTGCAGGTGCGTTCACAAGTGAACCATTGGATAACCGCTGAGAGAAGTGATGCACCGTAAACCACTGCTTATCACGACTTTCGGACTCGGGCACATGCGCCCTGCACCCGGGACTTGGGGAAGTTTGCCTCCTCTTGTGGTCCCAATTGGCTTTTACCTCGCGGGTTGCACGACTGACTGCCGGCAGTCCTGTGGATCATGGTGGCTGTATCACGGATTGCTCATCGGGATCGCGGTGTTCTTCTCGATGGTGTGTTTGATGCAAGGCGATCGTGCTGAGGCCGCGTTCGGAAGGAAGGATCCTTCGCAAGTCGTTGCGGACGAAACCGCGGGACAGGCGATCGCGCTGATGTTTCTTCCTGCCGGGGCGTTTTCGAGCACTTCGTCGATGCTGGCGGCGGTGGCCGTCGCGTTTTTGAGCTTCCGATTGCTCGACATCGTCAAGCCTTGGCCCGCCAAGAGTTTGCAACGGATTCCGGGCGGTCTCGGGATCTTGATCGATGACCTGATTGCAGGCGGATATGCGCTCGCGATCACGCAATTCATTCTGCGCTATTGAGCCGAGTCAAACTGTGTGGAAGTGCCTCCCTGTGGATATCCTACAGGATTTGTATCATTTTCCGAACAAGTTGCAAACAAGATTCTTGTTTGGTAGATTTTAGGAATGATCACACGGATTCACTCCTATCTCTTACACGGAATCGATGCGCTGGCCTGCGAAGTGGAGATCGACTTTGACGATCGAAGCCCGCCGCGGGAGAACGGTGCCCCACCCCCGACGATTCTGGTCGGATTGCCGGATGCCGGGGTGAAGGAATCGCAAGAACGCGTGAAGAGCGCGATGTCGAATGCGGGCTACATCTACCCGCAAGGGCGCATCGTGATCAACTTGGCGCCGGCGGATGTTCGCAAAGAAGGCCCCGTGTACGACCTGGCGATCGCCGTCGGGTTGCTCGTCGTGTCCGGCGTGATTCCCAGTGCGGAAGTCGCGGCGCAACGACCCAGACGAATCACGGCGCCGCGGAGGCAACCGGAACCTGCGATGTCGGGTGCCGGAACGAGTGCGGATCCTGGATCCGCGCTGAGTGACGTGACACTGGAAGTGAATCAACCTGAACCGCTGGACTATCGGCGTTATTTGTTCGCGGGAGAACTGGCGCTCGATGGTCGATTGCGTCCCGTCAAAGGCGTGATCGCGCTCGCGGCGATGGCGAAGGCTCGCGGTTTTCGAGGAGTGATCGTTCCTGCCGCGAACGCTCAGGAAGCGTGCGTAGTGCAGGGACTCGAAGTTCATGGGGCGCAAACACTCTCGGAAGTCGTCGGATGGTTGACGGGGAAGCTCGCGCCCGAGCCGACCCCGAGTCCCGATGTGCTTGGATTGCTTACGACGATCGCGCCCCAGGTGGATTTCGGTGATGTAAGAGGTCAGGAGGCCGTCAAGCGAGCGATCGTAATCGCGGCGGCGGGTTGTCACAACTTGTTGATGTTAGGTCCACCGGGCAGCGGCAAAACGATGATGGCGAAGGCGTTGCCGGGCGTGTTGCCGGCGTTGAGTCCGGAAGAGGCGATCGAGATCACGCGGATTTACTCGGCGGCAGGGATGCTTGGTAACGGCAAAGGTCTGATCACGGCGAGACCCGTTCGATCGCCGCATCACACGGCAAGCACATCATCAATCGTGGGCGGAGGTGCAGTGCCGCGACCGGGCGAGATTTCACTCGCGCATCACGGCGTGTTGTTTCTTGATGAGTTGCCGGAGTTTCCGCGCGATGTTTTGGAAGCGCTTCGTCAACCGCTGGAAGATCATGTCGTCACGATCGCCCGCAGTCATAGCGCGGTGCGATTCCCGGCGAACTTGATGCTGATCGCCGCGATGAACCCGACGCCCAAAGGTGAGACGCCCAAAGGTGAGCAGGGCAAAGTCGCGATGGATCGCTATCTGTCGAAACTGTCGGGACCTCTGCTTGATCGCATCGATATTCACGTCGAAGCGCCTGCGGTCCCGTGGAAGGAGTTATCGCGCGGCGCACGCGGCGGAGACTCCTCTTCACAAGCCCCGGAATTGCGGGGCGAGTCGACATCATCTATGCGGGACAAAGTCCTCCAAGCACGGGAGTTTCAGCGCAAGAGACAAGGCACGACGCCGAACTCTCGATTGTCAGGAAGACAATTGGATGATGTCGCGAGATTGGACGAGACCTCTCTTGCGGTGCTGGGACAAGCGATGTCGCAACTCGGTTTATCCGCGCGTGCGTTCGACAAAATCCGCCGCGTCTCACGTACCATCGCCGACATCGAGGCAAGTGAACGTGTGCAACTGCATCACGTGACGGAAGCGATCGCGTATCGGTTGTTGGATAGGAAG
>JBKDPX010000022.1:0-1377 GCA_046342165.1 Phycisphaerales bacterium
ATCAAATCCAGCGCGTGCCCGTCACCTTCGACGGCGCGCTCGGCGTCACTGATCGGATCAGCAGGTGCACACTCGGATTGAGTCTGCATCGTCGGCCCGAATTGCTCGGGTTCGGCATACGCCGTCTTGGGAACATTGCTCACCAAGCGGAGTTTCAGCCACAGGAATATTCCGAAACATGTCACACAGACGAAGGCGAATCGCCGGAATGCACGCTTGTTGTCAATCTGCGGCGCTGTCGTAAAAGTATCCATACACGCTGCTCCCCTCGTATCTTGAATTCGTCTCAAGGTCCGTCCAAGTCGTGCACAAGTGCGACCGTGCATCGACCCGTGAATGCTTCGACCGTGATGCGGTAGGTCTGGCGCGGCCCCACGACGTCGATGTACTGTGATGTCGCCGCGCCTCCGTCGGAGAGATTCACCGGGCTTCCCATCTCATCGAAGACCAGCGTGTCGCCGCCGAAAGTGCTCGTCCCGAAGTGCGAATGTCCGAATCGTGATCCATCGATGCGGATGGTCGTCGCATGCGGATTCTCACGATCGAAATCTCCGCCCGTCACCGATGACATCGAATAGGCGCTTTCCTGCGGCGTCACCGTAAATCGAATCCCCCGCTTCCTCTGCATCGCGATGGCATCCGACTGCGCGACGGTGATGTCCGAAACGATCGTTCGCACGGCGCCTTGCACCTTGAGTGCGTCGGTGCTTCCGATGTTCGGCGCGAGAATAGCCGCGGCGATCGAAATGATGACCACCACGATCAGCATTTCAGCCAAAGAGAAGGCGCGACGGCATGGTGAATCCTTCATCATCGCGCGATCCTCATGGTCTTGGGTATGGCTCGTCGAGGCCGTTGAAACTTCCGGCCCATACATAGCCGTTGGCGGGGTTGAAGATCCATCCATGGGCGGCTTGGAATCCGACATCAGGATTCGCCGCGAGCGAAATGACCTTGGGATTGCCGGTTCCGATCCAGAAGTTGACAGGCGCTTCGCGCATGTAACTCAGCGAGAGCAACTGTCCCCATGTCCCGTCACCGGCGACGATGTCGGGATATTGACCGCCCGCTTGAAGGTAATACAGACTGAGTGATGATCGCACCTTTCTTAACTGATCGAAGGTGGCGATGTGTTGCGCCTCTGTTGTCGCGGATGCGAATTGCGGCACGGTGATCGCGGCGAGGATTCCGATGATCAACACCACGATCAAGATTTCAACGAGCGTGAATGCGTTGCGCATGCTCACCGACATGATGCCGCCTCCCGCACCGATTCGTTCGTTCCCTTCGCAAAACCGGCCGGAGCCGTCAGGCCCCGGCCGATCTGTTGTGATTTCAAACCGACTTCGAACGACTTACGGAGTCGCCGGAGTGAGC
>JBKDPX010000023.1:0-9797 GCA_046342165.1 Phycisphaerales bacterium
TGACTCAAGATCACCGAGTTGATCGCATGCGTACGCATACTTCATAAGTTCGTTGGGATCGACTCGTGCACGCAGCAATCTGGCGTAGTTCTCGCGCGCTGTTTTGAAATCCCCCGACTGGAAGGCGCAGTCCGCAAGCACCAGTCGCAGGGAACGATCCTCCGGATCGAGTGATACGGCGAGTCGAAGCGGGGCAAGCGCGCCCTTGAAGTTTCGGCCACCCATCAGCAATCGCGCGGCTTCAGTCGATGCGGCAAGCCGCGCCTCATCATCGAGACCCGCAAGAAACAGATCGGCTTCTGCCTCGCGCCCCATGGCCCACAGAATCGGAGCAAGAACGGCGCGGGGACGCACGCGAGCGGGATACTGGCGTGCGGCCCGATCCAGATAGGGAATCGCCAGCGGGTGTGCATTGAGTGAAATGAACACCTCCGCGATTCCCTCCGCGTAATACGGTCGAGATGCGGCTCCCAACGCGCGAGCGATCGACGGGCGCGGACCGTCATCCGGCTCGGCGTCTCGAGGAGTCCAAGACTTGGAGAGATCGATTTTCTTCGACGCAATGAGTTCGCGGTGCGCAGGAATATCACGAACGCAGATGATGTTGCGATGATCGAGATGGACCAGGGCCCATTCAGGATCGTTTACGATGGCAAGCGCGAGATCTTCATAATCGTGCACCGGAATGACGATCGTGTTGAAGTTCCAACGACGATCAAGGTCGGGCCATGTTGACGGTGAGAGAGACGCCAGTTCCGTGAGCATGTCAGGTCCGTACACTTCCAACCGACCGTCGGAGTAGACCTTGACGGGTTCACCTGCACGATCTCTCGCGGCCCACGAGAGATATCCGCCGTCGCGAATGACGTTGAACACCGGTCCTTCCGGCGTGTGCTCATTCAAAAACTCGGTGGCTTGGGCCGGCGTGTTCCAACGCACGACACCGATCCCCCACTCGCGCGGCGCGCCGATCGCGATGTTCATGCGATCGGTGACGAGAAACCATGCGCCCGCCAGACATCCGGCGGCCGTGACTGAGCACACGAGCGGATCGAATCGACGAAAACGGGAGCGAATGCGGTTCGCGACATCAGCGGTGATCGCCTGATTAAAATTACTGAGCGTCACGAATGTTCCCATGACGGCGAGCAATGCGATGTTGCGCTGAGCCTTCGTCGAAAGATAGAGCATCGCGAGCAACACCAAGAGGCGCGAAACACTGATGTGCATTCGAACAGGGACGAATGAGAGCACTGAGACGATCGCAACAAGCACCGCAACATACAGATCGGGCGTCCACATGGAGAGCGGCATCTGCAGAGGACTCGCCATTTCACCGATGGCCTGTTGCACGATGTGTCCCTGCTGAATCTGGGTGAAGAGAAGAATCGGAAAGAGTGCGCCGCGCTCGAAATATGGATTCACGAAGCAGGCGGCGCAGATCGCGATCGCGCCGACGATTGATTGAAGTTCCAACTTTGCGGACTCGCGATTGAGAATCACGCGCTCAAAGTTGGCGCCGAAGGCGTGGATGCCAACCAGCACAGGCCCCATCACAAACAGCGTGTGCGTGTTCGACCACAGAATCTGAATCAGCACGAGTGGAATCCAACCACGAAACCCGGCGGGCTTGCGCTCAAGCAGCACAAGAAACACGGCGCTGAAAAGATAGGTGAAAAGTTCAGGTCTTACGACCCAACGCGAAAGGCCCGCTCCGATTCCGAGCGCGATGACCGCGACTCCGATCGGCGTCATTGAAATCGATCGCGTGGTTCGCATGAACATCCACCAGACCGCACCGAGCGCGATCACCTGAAGTGCGATCAGCGCGCCGGGGCCGGCGAGACTCCAAAGCCCGTACATCAGCACACAGAAGATCCAACGCACTTCGATCCATTCGTGATTCGCCGCGGAGTACGACAGCACATCATTGAGCGGGAAGGATCGCTGCTCGACGAAGAAGCGGCCTGCGGAAAGTTGCCACCACGTGTCCACGCCCCAGATTTTCTGAACGGTCGCGCCGATGAACAGCGCGACAAGCGCGCAAAGGCTGATCTTGGTGAAGATCGAAACGGAATCCTTGGATTCGTTCATGCAGAGAGTCTATCGAAGTTCACGCTTGCGTGGCTGTCGCTGAACGACCGCCGATCTTTGCGACGTTGCGACGGGTGCAGATGCCAAGCATCATGAAGCCGGCCACGATCATGAGCACGCTCAGCCACTGGCCGCGGCTGAAGCCGGCGATGCGCTGTACGACAAGGTCGGCGTCGGGAAGTCTCCAGAACTCGGTCATGATGCGGCCGATGCCGTACAGAATGAGGAACCATGCACCGATGACACCCGGCTTTCGAGGCTTCCGCCAGATCAACCACAGCAGTCCGCCAAGCATGACGGATTCCGCCAGGAACTGATACAACTGCGACGGGTGACGATGTGAAATCAGGGGCGAGAGTTTGACGATCAGCTCATCTCGCGTCGTACCCGAAATGTGAAGCAGGTCGATCAAGCGCGAGCAAGCGCGATCGACGGACAATCCGGGCGCGTACTGCGAGCAAATCTTCAGGAGCGAATCAGCCTGCTCCGGCGAAAGTCGCGGCGCCTGACCATCAATCAACTCTTGGGGATATTGAACACTCCACCACGGTCCCTTTTCGCCCGGTTGTGAAACGATCTTTCCGAGCAGTTCACCGTTGATGAAATTGGCGATACGTCCGAAGCCAAGTCCGGGCGTACACGCGAGCGCGCATACATCAAACATGTTGAGCAGGGATGGCTGTTCAGAACCGCCGCGCATCTTTCTTGAGATCAGCACACAGGCGACAATGACGCCGACCATGCCGCCGTGACTTGCCATGCCGCCGTTGTTCAGCATCAACACGCCCCAAAACGGGACGGAATCAGTGAATGTCCACAGCAACTCGCGCTTGTAGATCAGCACATAACCCAATCGACCACCGACAATGAGACCGAGCACCAGCCATGTCAACGCGTCGAAAAGGAACTGCGGCGTGAGCGGCGTGAAGCCGCGGCGTGAGAGTTGTCGCATCACGAGATACGCGACGACGAATCCGAGGATGTAAGAGACGCCATACCACCGGACGGCGATATCTCCGCTGATTCGCCAGATGATCGGATCGAGGGTGTGAAACCAAGCGAGCATCATGAAGCGAACTCCGGTTGATCATGAATACCGAAGAAGCGAGCGGTATTGGCGTTGACGATGTCGTGCATGTGATCGAAGGAGCGTCCCTGCGCCTGCGCAAGCGCGGCGAGCGTCACGGACACCATCCAGGGCTGACACGGTCTGGTCGAACGATGGGGATCGGGTGATAGAAACGGGGCGTCGGTTTCGACCATGACGCGATCCGCGGGCGCAAGTTTCGCCGCGGAGCGAACGGCTTCTGCGTTCTTGTAGGTGATCACGCCGGTGAATGAAACGCAGGCCCCGAAATCGAGAAGCGCTTTCATGTCGCGTTCGTCACCTGTGAAGCAGTGAAACACCATGCGATCGGCGGGAAGTTCACTCGCCGCGAGAATGGGAATGAGATCCGAGAAGGCTTCGCGACAATGCAAGATGATGGGCTTCACGACGCCTCGCGCGCGCTCGCTTCGAATAAATGCGAGTTGTTCCTCAAGCACTCGGATCTGAAGATCGAACGCCGGTTCGCTGTAATGCCGATCCAAACCCAACTCCCCCCAAGCGACGCACTTGGGATCGGCTCCCACTTCACGAGCGATGCTCCAATCATGCGGGCCCTGATCCGCGTAGAGCGGGTGTACGCCGGCGCTGCACCACACTCGATCGTGTTCGCGCGCGATTGACAGTGCTTTGCGCGCGTCAGGCAAAGTCGTTGAAATCGTGATGCAGCCCGTGACCCCGTGTGAAGCCGCGAGACGAAGGGTTCCGTCGATCCCTCCCTGCACACAGCGATCCGGATCGCAAAACTCGGGGAATGTCAGGTGGCAATGGGTGTCGATCACGCACCGACAGGATAGGAGCGAAAACTGATAGAATCGGGCGGGAGATTCAACCTGATGACACACCACGGTACAACATGGGGCCGATTGCTCGCGATTGTCGTATTGCTCATCGCGAGTACCAGTCGCGCGAGCGCTCAACAGGTCAAAGAGTTTTGGTATGTCCTCGAGATGATGGGACAGCGCGCGGGTTGGATGATGACACGCGAATCCAAAATCGATGATCGAATCACGACCGAATCCAAGTCGCTCATCTCTGTCGCTCAAGGTGCAAATGCGATCAAAGTCGAAGTGACCTCGGCTTTCATCGAAACCTCCGACGGCAAAGCGATCTCCATGGAATCGACTCGAAAGTTCGGGGCGATGGATGTTCGTCAGGAGTATCGATTCGTGGACGACGGCGTGCTCGTCACGACGACGCAATCAGGCCGGGTTTCTGAATCCAAAGTCGCCGGGCCTGAAGGCGAATGGCTCACACCGCATGGCGCCACCGAGTACTTCATGAAGCGACTCGAAGCCGGCGCCGATACGATCGTATTGCGAAGCATCGACGCTCAATCGGGGCTCGCGCCCGTCAACACCAAGTACTTCAATTTCACCGAGTCCAAGCTCGAACATCATGGCGCCACCATCGACGTGAAGTGGTTTGATGTCGAGATCAGCTCGACGCCCGGCGTGAAATCCCGACAGTGCGTTGATCTCTCCGGCAATCTGATTCGCAACGAAACACTGATGGGCGGAATGAAGGTGATCACGCGATTGTCAACGCGCGACGAGGCGCTCGGCGAACTTGCGGCTCCTGAAATCATGATGAAGTCATTCGTGCGTCCCGACAAGGCGATTGTTTCCCCGCGCATGGCCGATCGCGCCGTGTATTTGGTCTCCGCACCCGATGAACTGCCTGATTTTCCGATCACGGGCTCTCAGTCGTTCGAGCGTATCGATGCGAAGTCCGCTCTTGTCACCGTCAGCATCGAATCACGCGCCGTGGAAGCTTCACATTCACCGGACGAAAGCGCCGCGAACGCGATGATCGACTGCAAGGACCCGGAGATCATCGGTGCGATGAAACGCGCTCTTGAGGGGATGGAAGATGCCTCCGTCGCCGCGCGTGCGGAAGCACTGCGTCGATTCGCGTTTCGATTCATTGAAAAGAGGTTGGGTGTCGGATTCGCCACGGCGAGCGAAGTAGCCCGGACGCGCACCGGGGACTGCAGTGAACATGGTGTGTATCTCGCCGCGCTCTTGCGTGCGAACGGCATTCCCGCGCGTGTGGCCGCCGGGATGATTTACGCGGATTCATTCGCCGGTTCGAGTGATATCTTCGGATACCACATGTGGACGCAGGCGTGGATTGAGGAGAATGGCGCAGGAAGATGGGTCGATCTCGATGCTACATTGCCGAACGTGGTTCCCTATGACGCGACTCACATCACTTTGGCGGTCATGTCACTCAAAGACGACGATTTGACGACATCGATGGCGTCGATGGCGACAACGCTGGGCACATTGAGGATTGAAATCAAGGACATTGGTGGCACAACGACGCGCGACCACCGTTGAAACATGTACGAGCGAGATGATTCCACACCTCCGCGACTCGCCACGCGCCCGTCGACGGGTCACAAGGGGACCTTCGGCACCGTCTGTGTGGTCGGAGGCTGCATCAATGATGACAGCATCATGCTGGGCGCGCCTTCACTCGCGGCGTTGGGCGCGCTGCGTGCGGGAGCAGGACTCGTCAAACTCATGATGCCGGCGCCGCTGCTCGCCGGAGCGCTTTCGGTTTGTCCAAGCGCGACCGGCGTGCCGATGGAGATCGAAGCAGGCGATATCGATGTTCAGTCGGCGCTCGAGGACTTCGATGAGATCGTTCGGACGTCGGCGGCTTTGGTGATCGGCCCCGGATTGGGGCGATCGAGGGGTGCCGCGGCGCTCACGATTCGAGGAATCCAACAGGAAGACGCTCCCGCGGTGATCGACGCGGATGCACTGAATGTGCTCGCTGAAACACCGGATTTCTGGCTGGATTTCCGAGCGGCCGCTGTGCTGACTCCTCATCCGGGTGAGTTTCGTCGTCTCGCCGCGGCCGTGCGGATTTCAGGTGATCCGACCGACGATGCGACTCGTCCTGATCTTGCGAGCGCGCTCGCGCGCAAACTCGGCTGCATCGTCGCGCTCAAAGGCGCGCGGAGTGTGGTGAGTGACGGCGTTCGGGCCTGGACATGCGAACGGGGCCATGTTTGCATGGCGACCGGAGGGACAGGCGACGTATTGGCCGGAGCGATCGCCGGAGTCATCGCGTCGCAAAAGGAGCTTTCGCTGTATGACGCGGCGCGCATCGGCGTTCTTGCGCATGCGATCGCAGGAGAGCGATGGGCGCAAGCCAACCATGCAAGCGGAGGAATGCTCGCGACGGAGTTGGCCGCCGAGATACCGCAAGCGTTGGAAGTCCTGCGCTGATTCAGTTGGATGCGATCCGACGCGGTTGAACACTTGAGATCAAACGGATGACCGGGCCATCCATGTTCACATCGAACTTGGTGTCCTGAAAGTCGTTCGGACTTACGGTGATGTCGACAGTCGCGCGACGAAGACGAGGTCCGACGTCGTACTCCAGCGTGAAACTGACGTCACGAACACCGGTGATGAGCGGATACTGCTGGATGTTGGTCTGCGCACCGTTCACATACACGCGTTCAACGCACCAGAGTTCGTATGGACCGCGCTCGGGATCACTGTGCGCGCGACGTTCAAGCGTGGTGATGCGACTGGTTGATGTCGCCTCGTCATATGAACTTTGAAACTCCATCGACGTGGATACGACGGGATTCGTTTGCGGATCCAGCACGTCCTCCGGATACGGACCGAACTGCGTTCCCGTACGGATCATTCCCATCACACGATGCATGACCATGCGTGACACGACGTTGGTCGATGCGCTCTCGGTCGTCGATTGATAGCTCTTATAAGATACATCAAGTGCGACCATCGTCGCCGCAAGGAGCATCCCGGTGATCGCCAAAGCGATCAACAGTTCGACCAGACTGAACGCGTTGCGACATGTTGATTTCATAGCGCTTGCTCCCGATACGATTCGGGAATCTCATCAAACTGCATGGGAACCATGATTCCGTCGGGAAGCGTCATGGTCGGATTGAAGCGGAGATTCACGCGGCCGTAACCGTTGAACGGAACGGGCGTCGAGTTCGGCGGCTGAACCAGATTTCCCGCGATGTCGTAGATGCCATCCCCGTTGGTGTCCCAACCGGCGATGCGCACACCGTTGATGATCGGAAGCGTTGACGGATCAAGACTCTCCGCATCACCGTCATCGGGACCGAAGTACCCGATGGTCGTGTTGAACGCGGCGGGGTTGCCTGCGGGTTGTCCGAGCGCGTCGATCAGCGGCGCCACACCGGGTTCGGGCTTGTAGGTCAAAAGCAGCGTGCCATCGATATCCGCGTTGCCTCGCACATCGAGCACGCCGGCGATGATCGCTCCCTGCAAGCTCACATTCTGCGTCGTCGGACTGTTGAATGTTCCGATGTCCACCGAATAGTTCGGAACCATCATCGAACTCTTCTGAATATGCGGCATGTCCGCGGCATCGGGGTTGAGCGTCGCGCTGTCGGGCGCATCAGGGTGGCGACTCGCGAAGCGAGTCGAGCCTGTGAATTGCAGCTTGTTGCGCGCCTGCGTGAATCGAACGGGCGTTTCACTCACGACCGATCCGACGAACAGACAGTTGTGGAAGCGAATGTTGTTCGAAAGCGTCTTGGTGTCGGTGATTCGTCGACCGTTCACCACCAACGGCATCGGCAGCAGGTTGAAATCCACGACACCCGGCTGCTGATAGGCCGGAAGATCCGCTTGATCGAGCATCGGATTCGCCATCAGGATCATCTGATTCGGAGGACGCGCGCTCGCCGGAAGTTGTGTTGGGTAGCTCGTTTCAGTGCCGGAGTCGCCGTACACCCAGCGAGGCGACCACGGAATCGGGCGCCCCGAGCTTGAACTCCATGCGAGTCGCCCGTATTCAGCCCAAAGAACATGCGAGTTGTCGACGGTTGTTCGCACGTAGGTCACGCCGATGAACGTGCAGTTTCTGAACAGTGCGTTCGTTCCGATTGGAATCACGACATTTTTGAATGTCATGTTGTCGTAGACGGGGCGGTAGTACCAGTCCGAGTAGCTCGGTCCGTTGAACGGCATCTTTTCGAAGTACGCCGTCGTGTGGTTGTCCGGCAATGAATCGTTGTTCAGATCCGGATCAACGCGGCGATAGCGCGGCAGCGTCGAACTTTCAGGCTTTGTCTCGTTGTATGTGGGAAGCGCACTCTCGGCGACTCCGAGATTCGTCGAGACTTGTGTCGCGAAGCTTGGCCCGTCCGCAAGTGCCTGAAGACCGCTCTGCTCCGTCGCGAACAACGGTGACGAGATTTCGGGGAGCGTGCTGTCATCCACACCGAATTGAATGATGCCGGGGGTTGATCCCTGTGCGATGGGACCTTGGATGCGCTCGGGCTGGAGGCTGCCTTGCGCGAGTGTCCACGCGGACTGGCTCGTTTTCAGCACGAGCTTGCCCTTCACTTTCGCATATTGATCCTTGCGATCAATAAACCCATCGCGGAAGCCGAGCACCTGATCCGCGTATGAGCCGTTTGAGGCGTCATAATCCGTCATTGCCTCGCCCGCATCCCAGCGTCCGTTGCGATTGGTGTCCGTGAATCCGTAGACACCGTTGCGGTTACGATCGGGATTGGACGCATCGATCATCGCGCCGAGATCCTCATCGAGGGCTTGACCGTTCGATGCGATCAACTCAGCCGAAAGACCTTGCGCGGGCGTGCCATTGGTCAGCGATGCGCTGAGCGTGACTTTCCGATCCCCGTTACGGTCGAAGTGATTGATGAAGATATCAAACTCGTCGACGTAGCCGTCTTCGGTCGCGTCACGGAACGCATCGTCAGGGGCACCGTTGCCGTCAAAGTCGGAGGTTGCCGACGGGATTGCCGGCCCTTCCGTCGGATGACCTGTTCGGAGTCGATTGTCACCATCGATATCCGACGCGATCGCGGCGTAGAACGCATCCAGTTTTGCGTCGAGCGTCGTCGCGAGTCCGCGGAAGTCCGAGCGGATCAGAAGCGGATCGCCTTCGAGCGCCGAAACATTGTCAAATCGAGCGCCGAGGTCACCGGTGACCATGACGTTCTTTCCGATCATCACACGAGTCGGACTGATGATCGCCTGATTCACGCGCTTGACCATCTTGAAATCCTGCATGATGGTGCGCGTGATGAAGGTGCCTTCGCGCGAGTAGCCTCGGTCGTATCCCGTGACGATCGCACGAACGGTGATTCCATCCGCCAACGGTGCGTAGGTGATCGAGTACGCGAGCGCTGCGGGATCGTCGGGATTTACGCCGGGTTCGACGATCTCAGCGGGTGTGAAAAGCCAATCGTCATTGTCATACTCGTCCGAGACATTCGAAGGTGCCTGACCCGTTCGAATGATCTCCGATGCGAGTTCCGTGTCCACAGATTCGATGAGTGCGTGGGCCTGTGACAGCGCCGTCAAGAGATTGTCGGGACGACCCGCGTCCTGACGACCCGAAGGCGCCGGCAAAACGGTGACGGCGCCCAGCGTGTCCACGTCACCCGACCACAACGTGCGACCGAAGGCCGGCGTGACATCGCTGGCGCTGATCAGAAATCGCGCCGCACCCTCTTTCAAACGCGATTTCGCGACCGCCAACCCCGTCTCCGCCGCGCCTTGTGCACGCATCACGTGTAAGTGCGTCGCAGCCGTGGTGATGT
>JBKDPX010000024.1:0-19996 GCA_046342165.1 Phycisphaerales bacterium
ACCGAGGATCGTGCCGCCTCGATTGATCAGACCGGTGAGATCGTTCTCGCCGAGTTGGCGCAGACGCCCTTCGATAAGTCCGAGGAATCCGTCCTCGACCCCCACCACCTCCATGCCACAAAAAAAGGCGTCCCTGGCGGCGGCACGGATCACGGCATTGAGACCCGGGCAGTCACCGCCACCGGTCAAAATGGCGATCTTTCGGACAAGAGGACAGTCATTGCCGGTATGCATGATGGATGTTATCGGCTCAGGACGGACTTGAACGACGGGAATCGACACCGAAGCGTTTGAAACGGTTCAACACCCGGGGTGCTGTGCCGATAACATTCAGTAGATGGCTGAATCAGAGCCGAATCGCACGGAAGCGCCAGAGAGACCGCCCGAGGTGGACGCGTCGCTCTATCTGCACCCGCAGACCCTCGCCAAACTGGGCTCTTTCGAACTGCGCGCGAAGATGATCATCGAAGGGGTCTCGGGAGGTGCTCATCGTTCGCCCTTCCAAGGGTTCAGCGTCGAGTTCTCGCAGCACCGCGCGTACGCGCCGGGTGACGACATCCGACACTTGGACTGGAAGGTCTATGCGCGGACGGATCGGTTGCAACTCAAGCAGTATCGGCAGGAGACGAACCTCGACCTCATGATCCTGGTCGACTCCTCCGGTTCGATGATGTACGGAAGCCGATCGTTCGAGGACGCCTCGGGCGAAGGACGCCGCGCCAGCCTCGACGGACGGTCGCACTGGAGCAAGTACGATCACGCCACCGCCTTGGCGGCGGCATTATCTTATATTACATTGCGTCAGGGCGATCGCGCGGGGTTGACGATTTACTCCGATGACGTCAAGGCCGCGCTCAGACGGTCGAGCGGCCGAAACACATGGCGGCAGATCGTCGGACTGCTCGCCACTCACCATGTGCAGCCGATGAATCGCTCAAGGAAGACCGATCTCTCACGCGTGATCGATCAAACGCTGAGCACGCTGACGAATCGCTGTCTGATCGCGTTGATTTCGGATCTCTTCGTGGACCTCGATGAGTTGCGTGAGGCGCTTGCGCGCGTCCGACATGCACGACATGACCTCATCGTGTTTCAAGTGCTCGATCGCGAAGAGGAGCGCTTCAGTTTCGAGGATTCGGCGCCGTTTGAGGGACTTGAAGGCGAAGCCGCCGTCCGCGTGGATCCACGCGCGCTTCGCAAGGCGTACCTCGAGATCTTCGAGGAACACCGCTCCGGCGCCGAGAAACTGATCAAGAGCTTCGGATACGACTATCACCGCATCTGCACGCACGACTGGCTCGGTCCGCCGTTGGCTTCATTCGTCGCGCGAAGAAACGCCATGATGAAACGGAGCAAGCTCCGGTGAACTTCGTCAATCCCATGATCGCGTGGGTCGGATTGGCCGCCGTCGCGCTGCCGATCATCATTCACATCATCATGCGGCGCAAGAGAAAGCCGATCTCATGGGGCGCGATGCGCTTTCTCGAGGAGGCCCTGCGTCGACAACGCAAACGCACCAGACTTGAGCAACTGCTCTTGCTCGCGACACGCTGCTTGATCGTCGCTTTGATTGCGCTCGCGCTTGGACGACCCATGTTCGGCGACGCAGGAATCGGAGCAGACGATGCGCCGCGCACATTGTACATTGTGATCGATGATTCCCTGACCTCGGACCTTCGGACGGACGGACGCAGCGCACTTGATCGAACCATCGCGCAAGCACAGGAGGCGATCGACGGTTTGTCCGCGGCACGAGGCGATTCCGTGGCGATCGTGACATCCGCGCGTCCGGCCCAAACGCTTATTTTGCCTGCGACTAGTGATCTCACCGCGGCGAAAGCCGCGCTGACTGATCTGAAACCCAAGGACAGTCGCGCGGACTTCGCGGGTGCGCTGGATTTGATCGCACAAGAACGCGGAACTCGGACCGAGCGATACGAAGTCGCCGTGTTCAGCGAGTTTCGCGCGGGTTCGATCGACGCCGCGGCGTCCGCTCCGCGTGCAAACGTGTTTCGCCATGCAAAGTTCTCACGAAGCGCATCAGCGACGGAGCGTGTTCGAAACGTCCGCTTGAAGTCACTGCGCGTTTTACAACCGCCGATCTTCAGAGGCGATGAGCGGATTTCGATTCCCGTCAGGGTCAGCGCGGTACGACATGACGCGGGGGCTTCCACGGGCATTGAACGAATGTCGATCCGCATTTCCCTGACCACGCCCGGAAAACTCGGGGATTCCCTCTCAAACACCGAGGCCGAACTCGTCTGGCCGGAAGGGCAAGAGGAGTCATCGTCGACGATCTTCGTTCAGGTTGATCCGCAAACGCTGAAGGATGCCGGCGAATTGATCGTCACCGCGACGCTCACCGAAGATCCGCTTGTTCGAGACAATCTCTTTCGCGTTTCGACCCGAGCGTGGAAGCGGCTTGAAACGTTGATCGTCGCACCTGGAGCGGATGTTTCGGATGATCCTGCGCGTTTCACGCCCGCACAGTGGCTCAGTCTCAGCCTCGCACCCGAGGCGGAGGAATCCGATCGACGCCGCTTGGAATCAGACATCCGAGTCACGGTGATCGATCCGGCGCGAAGTTCCCAACCTGCGGCACTCGCCAAAGCCCGCGCGATTCTGATTCCTTCACCGGAGCGGATCGACGCGGCGGGATGGGCGCAGATCACCTCCGCCGCGCGAGCGGGGGTTTTCGTGCTGATCACTCCGCCCGCGGCTTTCGCGCCGCAAACGTGGGGTGATGAACTCGCACGCGCGGGGTGGACGTTGGGCGTCAGCGGAGAGCCGCGACAACACGATCCCGCGTTGCGACTGAGCGTGATCCCGGCGGCGGCGGAGCCGGATGGTCCGCTCGGCCTGCTCGGATCGGAACTCGAAGATCTGCTGAAGCCGGTCTCTGTGTTCCGTTCGGTGGCGGTGGCGGGATCATCGGATTCTTACGATTCCATACTTTCTTTGTCGGATGGAAGTCCGTTCTTGATTC
Organism: Phycisphaerales bacterium; assembly: GCA_046342165.1. Classification (GTDB taxonomy): domain Bacteria; phylum Planctomycetota; class Phycisphaerae; order Phycisphaerales; family UBA1924; genus JBEIUO01. The sequence goes on from JBKDPX010000024.1 coordinate 2,987, forward strand.
TGGCGCGGCCGCAAGATGGAGGATCCGGCACGATCGCCGTGCTCGCGGCCGCGCCCGATCCTGAATGGACGGATCTTCCGACCAAACCTTTGATGCTGCCGCTGATGCAGGAGTTGATCAGACAGGGCGTCGCGAAGGTCGGGCAGGGAGTCAACGGAATCGCCGGCGAACGGCCGCGATTCCCGACCGGAGCGGTGGAGTTGCGCGAGGTCGGGGGAATTCGCGCGTACTCGTCGTCGGAGGATTCGCCCGCGATCCGCGAGTCGGGTATTTTCGTCGCGCGCGACAGCTCGGGATCTCCGATCGAGACGACGATTTTCAATCCTTCATTCGAGGCCGGCGACACCTCGACGATCGCGTCGGAGAGGGTCTCGGAGTGGTTCCGCTCAACCGGAGCGGAGTCGGTGAACGAAACCGCAGAGCAACGGGTTTCACGCGCTGATGATGCTCCGCGTGATGCCGGTTGGAGCCTGATGCTGCTGACGGCGACCTTATTGCTCGCGGCGATCGAGGCTTTCCTTGCAAGGGCCTTCAGTCATGCGAAAATGGAGGCGGTGAAGTAACGACGATGAACGGCCTCTTCGACCAATTCCTGCGACTTGATCGGCTCTCCACGGGAGACGATGCTGTTCGTTTGGAGTGGGCGCTGGGTATCGAACCGTGGATGTGGGCGCTGATTGTTCCGCTCTGCTTCACGATCGCGGGTTGGAGTTACGCGCGCTTGACCGGCGGCAGGGGCGCGCGTGTCGGCCTCGCGCTGACGCGTGGTTCGCTCTTGCTGACCTTGGCGGCGCTCATCGCAGGGCCGCAGTTGACGCGCCAAACCCAGCGGGTTGAACGGGATGTCGTCGCCGTCATGATCGATCGATCACAGTCGATGTCGGTCGCGGACGGTCCCGAGGGATCTTCGCGAGAAGAGGTGATGCGAAAGATCATGGCGAACGCCGCGCCGATGTTCGAATCGTTGCACGCGCGGCGTGATGTGCGTTTCTTTGGGTTCGATTCAGGCGCTTACGAACTGCAGCGTGAGGGTCCGGGCATTGCGGCTTCAGACCCGACGGGACTACGAACACGAACGGGCTCTTCGATCCGATCCGTGGTCGACAAACTCACGGGTCGACCCGTGGCTGGTGTGATCGTGATCAGTGACGGACGCTCCGCGGACACCGTCACAAAGGACACATTGCGGGAACTCGAGTCTCGCGCGATCCCCGTGTTCGTTGTTCCACTCGGCGATCCACAAGGATTGACGGATTTCGCGATCGCTTCGGTTGAAGCGCCGCAATCCGCATTCACGCGTGATCCGATACCCGTCAAGGTCTCGGTGGAGCGAAGGGGCGCGAAGAACGAGATCGGCGCGCGCGTGCTGCTGAAGGATGTTGACACCGGGGCGATCCTTGATGAGCAGCCCTTCCCCGCGGACAAGGATGTCGCGGGATTGACGCTCACTTCACGACTGGATTCGCCCGGCGAGCGAAACTGGACCGTGAGTGTGGTGAGTTCAGGGCGCGATTTGTCACCGAAAAACGATGTGAAGCAATTGACGGTTTCCGCAGCCGATCGGCCGGTGCGTGTGGCGTACTTTGACGGCTATCCCCGCTGGGAGTATCGATATCTCAAGTACACGCTCGTGCGCGAGGAGTCGATCAAGTCGTCGGTGCTCATTCTGAGTACTGATCGTCGTTACATTCGAGAGGGAACCGACCCGATCGCAGGTCCTCCGACCGATGCGTCAGGGTGGTCCGCCTTCGATGTGATCGTCATCGGTGATGTTCGTCCTGAGTTGTTCAGCGATGAACAGCTTCGAAGGATTCGCGCGAGCGTCGCCGAGCGCGGCGCCGGTTTGCTGTGGCTTGGCGGACCTTCGGCCACACCGAGCGCGTGGAAATCGACGCCCCTTGCCGATCTGATTCCGTTCAACGCTGCTCAATTCGAGGCGGATGTGCGCGGCGGCAACATGTGGCTCGATCCCGTGGTGATGCGCCCCACCGCCGCCGTCCGCGGTCTGGGCGTGCTGCAGCTTTCGGACGACCCCGCCGAAGGTTGGCCCTCATGGCTCAGTTCGGGTGAACTGGGTTGGACATTGCTCAGGCGTGCACAAAAGATCGAGCGAGCATGGCTCAAACCCGGCACCGAAGTGCTCGCGACGGCATCGCCGGCGCAGACTTCCGGCGATGAATCCAAATCGACACCGCTGGTGATGACGATGCGGTACGGCGCAGGTCGCGTCGCATACGTGGGAACGGATGAGATTTGGCGGTATCGATACGGACGCGGCGAAACTCTGCCTGGGAGATTCTGGATTCCGATGGTGCGGATGTTGGCACGGGAGAGCCTCGGTCGCTCCGGACTTCCGGCGGTGATCGAAGCGTCACCGACTCGCACTCAGATTGATCGACCGGTTCGCATCAGCGCGAGACTGCTCGATCAGGCTTTGATCGAATCAAGGCCGCGAAGCTTTGAAGTTGAGATCACGAGAATCGGCGGTTCCGCGGCGGAGCAAGGCGTCTCACTTTCGCTTTCGCCTTCGGATCGCGGGCAAGAGGATCCGGAGTTGAGTCCGGTGGTCACATTCGGAGCGGATCAGGCCTTTGCGGAACCGGGGGAGTATCGCGTGCGCCCCATTGACACACTCTTCTCCGAGATTGACAGTTCCGTAACGATCGAAGTGGTCGCACCGGATGATGAGATGCGGGAGCCTCAGGCGGATCACGGGGCGCTTTCGGAAATCGCTCGCGCGACGGGTGGTTCGGTGATCGCTGCGTCGGATCTCAACGAGATCGAGAATCTCCTTCCCAATCGAGAAATCAGGATCCTCGGCATACCTGAAATCGAGACGCTCTGGGACAAGCCGGTCGTATGGCTGTTGTTGATCGTTTTGTTGTGCGGTGAGTGGATCGGCAGGCGACTGATCAAGCTGTCCTGACGATCCGAACATTTTTCAAACATCCGCGGCACGCAACGAACCGAAACCAATGGAGCAGGCGTATCGGAAAGGGCGTGTATCCTGAGCGCGTAAGAGTCGATAACTCATTCGGAACAAATTGAAGATTCCGCAAGGTCATGAGCGCAACAGAGACTGACATTTCGACCGATCATCCCGCGAAACACGCCGCGGCGACCGCCGCCGCTCTCGCCGGATTGCGCATGAAAGTCCGCGCGCTGCTCGTGGCGCAGCGGGCGAGCTTCTCGTTGGCGTGGATTTTCGTTGGTGTCGTGGTTGTGGCGCTTGCGGATTATCTCTTTCGCTTTCCGAGCGGAATGCGCTGGCTTGCATGGGTTGCAGGTGTGTGCGCGATCTTCGAAAGCGCTCGTCGCTACATGCTGCCGGCGTTGCGATTCCGTCCCTCGCTGACGGAACTTGCACTCAGACTCGAACGAGCGGGACACGCACCGGGCGGAGTCTTGGCATCAGGCCTTGAATTGTCATATGACGAGCGGGTCGCGCCCGAACTGGCGCATCAGGCTTCGATGGCGGCATCGAATGTGATGCGAAGCAGAATGAGCGGTTTGTACAACGCGAAGCGGACTCGAAAATCGGCGATTGCGCTGTTCGGCGTCGCGGGATCGATCGCGATGTGCGCGGCGATGTTGCCTGAATTGAGTTCGATCGCCACGCTTCGAGTGCTGGCCCCTTGGACGGCAACATCGTGGCCGAAGCGAACGGGTGTGGCGGATTCGCTCGTAGGAGAGGCGTTCGCGCTCGGAAAGCCATTGACGCTTCGCGCCAAGGTGACGAAGTTTCCGGGAGATCCCGCGGACGCCGAGGTGAAGACTGATGTCACGGTGACGGTGAACGGAGTAGAGACGTACCGTGGCCGCGTGTTACTGGCACTTCAGCACGCTCACGACGCCGGCAGTGATCCGATCTTTGAGCGACTGTTGGACATCGACGCGCTGTTGCCGGCCACTGTGAATGCGGATGATGTGGTGGAAGTGCGATACATGCACAGCACACAGGACGATGCGACGATCGAGCGCTCTGTGCGGATGGTGGAGCCCCCCGCCGTCACCGATGCGAAACTGAATGTTGAACCTCCGATGTATCTCTCGGGCATCATCGCACCGGCGGATTCGATTCTGGGCAAGGGAAACGATGATCGAGCGCAAGCCGGTCCTTTCATCGCGGGCTCGCGGGTCCGACTTGAGTTGAAGTTGAACAAGCCGATCAAGGGCGCGTCGGCGGACGGCGCACAACTGCTCTCAGAAGTGATTCCACAATTGGCGCAGCAGGAATCCGTTGAAGCAACGCTCGACGGTCCATCGTTGCGCGTCTCTTGGGTCGCAAAGCAGTCCGTGCGGGCAAGCGTCAGCCTCATCGATGAATTCGGAATCTCCAACACGATGGAGCATACGTTTCGAATCGATGTCGTCGAGGACGCCGCGCCGTCGGCCGCGGTCATCGAACCGCCTCAAGATGAAAGTGTGTTGCCGGGTGCGGTGATTCAGGTCGCCGGCGAAGGGCGCGATGACATCGCGCTTGAATCGGTGCGAGTCGAGATGGCGGTCGCACGACGTCCGTCGGGATCGGAAGGCGCGCCGCCGGAGACGAACGACACCGAGATGACGATCGCGACCGCGCGCACCCAAGACTCGGAACGAGCGCTCACGAAAGCTACTGCGACGCTCGAACTCGCCCCTCTCACGCTCAATGAGGGTGATGAGGTGCGATTGGTCACGGCGGTTCGCGATCTTCGCATCGCGGCTACACCCGACACCCCCGAGATTCGAAGCAACGTTCGCAAATTGCGAATCATCTCCGAGTCAGCGTTCGCTGAGCAGATTCAAAACGATCTTTCAAACGTGCGCGAAGCGGCGAAGCGTTTGGTAAAAGAACAAGCTTCGCTGTCGCAATCACGCGGCGCAGCCGCCGAGAACGCGGATCAAGCCCGTGACCAGATGGCGCGTCAAGATGCGGTGTCCGATCGTCTGAATCCGATGACGACGACGATCCGTCGACTGCGCTCCAAAGTCGATCGCAACAATCCAGCCGACGAATCCATCGGACAACTCATCGAGGATGCCGCCAACGCCGCGGAAGAGGCGCAGGAGGCGTCGCGGCGATCTTCGGCAAAGCTTGACGAGCTGTCTCGCAAGTCGGACGTCTCGGATGTGGCTCAACTCACCAAGAGTCTGGAGGAGTCACAGACGCGGACGGAAGATCGACTCGACGAATTGGTGCGCATGCTTGAACGCGGGCGCGACGGCTGGGCTGTCCGCCGCGCGCTTGAGAGAATCGTGACGGAACAGCGCCAATTGGCGGATCAAACCGCCGCGACGAGTCGCGAATCGCAGGGTCGAGCGGCCAACGAACTGTCGCCTGCGGAGCGAGAGGATCTGAACCGTCGCGCGCAGAAGCAGACCGAACTTTCGCAGCGGACGCGTGCCATGATTGACAACATGGAAGAACAAGCACGCGCGATGGAACAGGCGGATCCGGGCCTGTCCTCTTCGATGAAGTCAGCGGCGCAGACGGGTCGTCGTGAGCAGATCTCGCAGTTGCAGGAACAGGCCGCCAAACGAATTCAAGAGAACAAGACGGGAGGCGCGCAGGAAGATCAACGCGCTGCGACGCGCAACTTGGAGAAGATGCTGAGTGAACTGGATCGCGCGCAGCAGCGGCGCGACGAGGCGTTGCGACGAATCGCCGCCGAACTGCAGGAATCGCTCGAGCGCCTGCGGGACATGCAAGCGACGGAGTTGGATCGACTGGCGGATCGCGTCCGCACGGGATCGGATGTGAAACTCGACGCCGGCATGATCGCGGTCAATCGAGCGACGGTTGATGCAATCGCGAAATCGGAGTCCATGTCGGATTCCGGTGCGGTTCCGGAACTGCTGCGATCCGCTTCGCTGGCACAGGAGGCCGCGGTCACGCTGCTTCGCATGGCGAAGCCGGACTTCGGCGAGGCGGATGCGAATGAACGCCGAAGCCTTGCCCGCGTCAACGAAGCGATCGAAGAGTTGAACAACATCGATGAGGACGCTCGCGAGCGTGAGGAGCAGCGCTCTCGCGAGGAACTTGCGAAGGTCTACGCGGAGGCGCTTGAGCGTCAGATCGCGCTGAATGTTCAGGTGGAACCGCTGATCGGCAAGACGCCGGGACGTCGTGAACGAGCAAGTCTGATGCAATCGGGTGTCGAACAGGAGAATCTGCGCGCGATGCTGGAAGAACAGCGCACCAAGACCGACGGCTTCGAGGACGCGAAGGTGTTCTCGTATGCGCACGACCGACTCAATGAAGCGATGAGCGCGGCGGCAACCATGCTGCAAGGCGCGGATCCGTCGATGAGCCTGAAGCGTCGACAAGCCACGGCGGCACGAGTGCTCGGCTCATTGGTGCAAGCGCTGCGCAATGATCCGAAGAAAGACGACGGATTGCGAGAAAACGAAAGCGGTGACGATTCCGGCGGCGGCGGAGGTGCGAGCGCGAAAAGCGGTCTGTTGCCTCCCGGGACGGAACTCAAGCTTCTTCGCATGATGCAGCAAGAGGCGATGGAGCGTACGCGAGCGCTCGCCGAAGATCCCGCCGCTGATCAGGCGGAACTTCAGTCCGTGGCGACACTCCAGACGGATTTGCATCAACGCGCGGCGGAGCTGCTTGAGTCGCTCTCACCGCCGCAGGATGCCGAACCTCCGGCGGAGGAAAACCAATGAACCTTCGCGTCATGTCGTCGATCGCGATCGTGCACTGCTGCTTGGCGTGTATCTCGTTCGCACAGCAACAGCCTGAAGATCCGGGACTTGATGAGCTGCTCGGCATCGACGGAGAATCACAAACCAAGTCCACCGATGAGTTGACGAAGAAACTCGATGACGAGCAAGTCGAGGATGACTTCGTTCGCGCGACGGAGTTGATGAAGACCGCGGCGGATCGATTGGGATCATCGGGCGATGCCGGAATGGAGACTCAGCGGGTTCAGGAAGATGTGCTTCGTCTGTTGGACAAGATGATCGATCAGGCCCAGAAGCAAAAGAAAAGCAAATCAAAGAAAAAGCAATCTCAAGACAGCCAGTCACAAGAACAGCAACAGCAGCAACAGCAATCGAGTCAGCAGTCCGCTTCTCAGTCGACATCGACTCCTGACGGAAGCGGTGATAACTCTCCGGGCAAAGACGGGGCTGCGAAAACCCCTGATGCGGGCAACGCCGCGGCATGGGGCAACCTTCCCAAGCACATCCGTGATGCGCTGACGCAGGGCGTGAATGATCGCTTTTCAAGCATGTATCGCGATTTGACGGAGGAGTACTACAAGAGACTCGCCAAAGAACGCGCGAATGATGAGCGACAGGAGCGACCGAAATGAAACTGATTTCGATCGCAACGATTTTGATGATGACGGGCTTGGCGCACGGCCAGGAGGTCGGTGCGCCGTCATCGGCGACGAATGCTCCCGCCGCGGACGAGATGACAGCCGAGTTGGATGCGCGAGTCACTCGAGGACTTGCGGCGCTCGCTCGAACCCAGCGAGAGGACGGGTCGTTCGGCGAGCCGCAGTTCGGTCGAACAGTCGCCGTCACGGCTTTGAGTTGCATTGCGTTCATGGCGGACGGCAATGCACCGGATCGCGGTCCGTATGCCGAGAACGTTCGGCGCGGTCTTGAGTTCATGCTTAAGAACTGCACGGAATCGGGGCTGGTGGCGGCTCCGATGGCCAACAGTCCGATGTACGGGCACGGGTTCGCGACGCTGTTTCTCGGCGAGGTGTACGGGATGACCGGCGGCGATGGCACGGACATCGATACGCGCGTGTACGAAGCGCTCAAGAAAGCCGTGCGACTGATCGAATCCACGCAGAATGAAGAGGGCGGATGGCGGTACAACCCGTTTCCGTTCGATGCGGATGTGTCGGTGACCATCTGTCAGATCATGGCTCTTCGATCGGCGCGCAACGCCGGACTCGAGGTCAACAAAGATGTGGTGGATCGAGCGGTTGAGTACGTGAGATCGTGCCAGAATCCCGACGGCGGATTTCGATATCAGTCCATAACGGGCGCGAGTGCGTGGCCTCGCACCGCCGCGGGCGTGGCGAGTTTGTATTACGCGGGCATCTACGAGGATCGGGCGATTGAGTCGGGATTGAAGTATCTCACGGTCAATGCGATGCCCGGGAGGGAAAGCTCACAGCCGATACATTACTTTTACGGACATTACTACGCGATTCAGGCGATGTTTCTTGCCGGAGCGGAGCACTGGGCGCAGTGGTGGCCGCGAATCCGTGAGGAGCTGTTGAAATCGCAACGACCTGACGGGCTGTGGAGCGATTCAAGCGCGGGCGATGAGTATGGAACCGCGATGGCGCTCATCATTCTTCAAATGCCGAAACGATATCTGCCGATCTTCCAAAAATGAGCGCTCGAACCCTCATGCTCTTGATTGCGGTCGCCATCGGCGCACCGGTGATGGCGCAAGACTCCTCATCGGCGCCTCATGTATTGATCGACGCATCGCTGAATCCGATTCCGGTGAGGATTTTGTCCATCAGTTCAGACGCCGTGACGGTCCGTACCGCCACGGAACCTCTCCGCATTTGGCGGCTCAGCGAGGTGGCTGCACTCGTGGTTTCGCGCACGGGAGCGGGCGCAACCCTCGCGCCGGGCGCGGCGCCGCACACGTTGCGACTTCGAGACGGCCGCGTCTATCGCGGGGAACTCGATGTCTTGAACGGCAAAGGCGCAAGTGAACTCTCCTTTCGCAGCGTGAGCATCGGTCAAATCGCAGTGTCGCTGGAGGAGGTCGAGTCCATCGAAATGACCGGCAGAGAGCGAACCGCGCCCGTCGTAACTCAGGACACTTTGTATTTCAGGAACGGCGACCGTGCCAGCGGATTCGTCGAGGGCATCGGCGGCTCGGTCAGACTCTCAGCCACCGATGGTGAGCGGGAATTTGAGCTCGGATCGATCCTCGCGATCGACTTCGCGAATCCGCCCGTGCGAGGACGAGGCTTCACCGTCCGAACCGCGGATGAGATCCTCGCGTGCGACGGACTCAACATGCCGACATCGGGGCAGATTTCGATTCTCCGAAACGGAATCGATTTGTCTGAAGCGCCGAAAATCGAGTTGCAGTCGATCCTTTCCATCGTGCCCGATGCGAGTGACATCATCAGTCTTTCGGACATTGCGATTGCGAGCCACGATCGCACGACCAGTCCCCCACGGCTGTTGACTCGGGGAGCGGTCGGACAAGACATTGAGATCACCGGTCCCGCGACAGTTCGCTGGACATTGCCGACGGGCGCCACGAAGATCGCCGGAGAACTCACGCTTCCGGAGAATTGCCGCGATTGGGGCGATTTGAACTATAAACTCGCCATCGGCGATTCGAGCGGCGAGCCGGCCACCACGAGCGGACGACTGAACGGCGCCGCTCACAGCGTTGAGTTTTCATTGCCAATCACACCGGGAGCGACGACATTGACGCTCACCATCGAGAGCGGCGAGGGCGGGCCGATTCATGATCGAGTGCGCTTGTCCAGAACGCTGTTCGCGATCGGCAAGTCACCCGAAACGCCCTGAAATCTTCCGTGATACACTCCCAATAAGGGTCGGCCGCAGGTCACAATCGGCGGCTTGAAGGAGTGGTTCATGGACATCTGGAAGAAGCTGAGCGGGGAACTGATCGACATCGTTGAGTGGCTGGATGACAGCCGCGACACGCTGGTGTACCGCTTCCAGCGAATGAACAATGAGATCAAGAACGGCGCGAAACTGACGGTCCGTGAAGGCCAGATGGCCGTGTTCGTCAACGAAGGCAAGATCGCCGACATCTTTCAACCGGGCATGTACACGCTTGAAACGGCGAACTTGCCGATTCTCGCGACGCTCAAGGGATGGAAGTACGGGTTCAACTCGCCGTTCAAGGCCGAGGTGTACTTCGTCAACACGCGTCAGTTCACGAATCTCAAATGGGGCACGATGAATCCCGTGATGCTGCGGGACGCGGAGTTCGGACCGTTGCGATTGCGCGCGTTCGGCAACTATGCGATTCAAGTGACGGATCCGGGCGCACTCGTGAAGGAGATCGCCGGTACAAATGGAAGGCTCACCGTCGAAGGTCTCACGGATCAAGTGCGCAACTTCATTGTGAGTCGCTTCGCTGAAGCGATCGGGGAAGCGAAGATTCCGGCGCTTGATCTGGCCGCGAATTACAGCGAACTTGGCGCCGCGCTACTTTCTTCAATCCAACCCGCGGTGTCGCCTTACGGCATCAAGTTGACTGCACTGTTGGTGGAGAACATCTCACTTCCGCCCGAAGTGGAGCAGGCGCTGGATAATCGCACGAAGATGGGAGTGATCGGCGATCTGAATCGCTACACCCAGTTCCAGACCGCTGAGGCGATGCGCGACGCTGCGCAAAATCCGGGTGGACTCGCGGGTGCCGGCATGGGTGCGGGCATGGGCTTTGCGATGGCGCAGCAAATGGCCAACGCGCTGAATGCCAATCAGGCCGCCGCGCATGGATCGACTCCTCCCCCGATGCCATCAGCCGCTGCGGTCTTTGTCGCGATCAACGGCGTGCAGGCCGGACCGTTTGATCTGAACGTTCTGGCGGCGAAGGTCCGTAGTGGCGAGGTGACTCGCAGTTCGCTGGTGTGGAAGTCGGGGATGGCGAACTGGGCGGAGGCCAATTCCGTGCCTGAGATCGCATCACTGTTCGCAAGCGCGCCTCCCCCGCTGCCGCCTCGCTAACCCATGTCCGCATCGACCTTCCCGTGCTCCCACTGCGGCGCCGAGCTTGAGTACAAGCCGGGGACGCGGAGTTTGAAGTGTCCGTTCTGCAGCGGCGAAAACGAGATTCCGGAGATCGATGAGTCGGTCGAGGAAATCGACTTTCACGCGATGATGGCGGAACTCGAATCGGCGCAGGAGCATCACGACGCTCTGGTGGTCCACTGCGAAAGCTGCGGCGCGGACTGTGAAATGGCGCCGAACACCACCAGTCAGGCCTGTCCTTTCTGCAGCAGCAACATCGTCGCGACCGCCAAGAGCCGTAAGTTGCTGAAACCCGGAAGCGTTCTGCCGTTCAAGGTCGAACGAGCCGCGGCGCGAGATAAGTTTCGATCGTGGATCTCATCCAGATGGTTCGCGCCAAGCGACTTGAAGCGCCAGGCGGCCGTTGAGGGAGACGCGGTGTACCGGAATACCACGGGACTGGCGGGTCTCTATGTTCCGTACTGGACATTCGACGCGAACGTGACGACGAGCTACACGGGACAGCGTGGCGACAATTACACCGTCACCACCGGCAGCGGCAACAACCGAAGAACGCAGACGAGAATCCGGTGGCGCTGGGCTTCAGGCACGGTGTTCAACTCGTTCGATGATGTGCTCGTTCCGGCGAGTCATTCGCTTCCGGTCAAGAGACTCGAGGAACTCGGCCGCTGGGATCTCGCACAACTGGTGCCGTATCAGGATGCATACCTGAGCGGTTATCGATCCGAGAGTTACACGGTCGATCTCGCACAGGGATTCGCCACCGGCCGCGAGATGATGCTGGAAATCGTGAGGCAAACGATTCGAGCGGATATCGGCGGCGATCACCAGCGGATTCACACGATGAATCCGAAGTTCCGCGATGTCACATTCAAACATGTTTTGTTGCCCGTATGGGTCAGCGCGTATCGCTACAACGGCAAGGCGTATCGGTTTTTGGTGAACGCGAGAACCGGCGAGGTTGCGGGAGATCGCCCCTACAGCGCGTGGAAGATCACATTCGCGGTGATCGCGGGGCTGGTGGCGATCGGAATCATCGCGATGATCGTCAAGAACTCATAGTCGAGCGCGAGGTCAGGGGCCGAGTTCGACATCCCAATACGCATGGTCGAGGAAGGTCTTCCATGACTTGTATTTGTCGCTGCCCAGACGAAGCGCGATCATGGGGTTGCGGCGCGGACGCTCGGGTTTGCGAATGAGCTTCATGCCCGCTTGATCCGGCGTGCGACCGCCCTTGCGCGCATTGCATCTGATACAGGCGCAGACGAGGTTGTCCCACGAATCGCCTCCGCCGAGCGTTCGCGGCTTCACGTGATCGATCGAGAGATCGGCGGTCGGGAATCCTCGACCGCAGTACTGACATTGATTGCGATCACGCGCGAAGAGATTGCGGCGGTTGAGTTTGACGGTCTGATCGGGAACCTTGTCATAACTCAACAATCGAATGATGCGCGGAACGGCGATGTCCATGCGGACCGTGCGCACCCAGTCGTACTGCTGCGCGTCAAACTCCTCCCGCAACTGCGACAGTTCCGTCCAAGTGGCGAAGTCGTAGTTCACGAACTGGCCGACGCCGTCCTCGCGCCCCGGAATCTGATCGACATGGATCACCTCGGCGAGATTCCGCACGAGCATGCAGAACGCCCGATGCGCGCTGATCACGCGGAGCGCCATGTAACCTTTGTTGAGAACAAGAACTTTGGCGGCAAGGCCGCCGGTCGGCCGGTATTCGGCGGCAAGACCACCGTCCTCGAACATCTCGAGGTCGTCCGCGTCGACCGGGATGTCACCATCCGCTCCGAACATGGACTCTCAATCCGAACGGTTCCGTCCGTTCACTCTTGTATTGTTACGACTTTTGCGCTCGGGATCAAGTCAAATCCATACGAGCAATCAGTGTCGGAAATGCCTCATCCCCGTCACCACACAGGAAACACCTCGGTCTTCACAAAGTTTGAACGTGTCGGGGTCCCGCTTACTGCCCCCGGGATGCACGATCACCCGCACTCCGGCATCGATCAACACCTGCGGACCGTCCGAGAAGGGGAAGAATGCATCGCTGTAGGCGATTGAACCCTTGGCGAGCGGCCCCGCCTTCTCGCAGGCCAATCTGCAGGATGTCAGGCGATCCATTTGTCCTGCGCCTCCGCCGAACATGCGAACCGCTCCCGCGACAGTCGGTGAGCCGCCCCCCACCACCACGGCGTTACTCATCAACGCGCGGCAGATCACTTCAAGGAACGCCGCGACGCGCGCCTGTTCACTCGTGAGCGCCGGGCCTGCCTTCAGTTCGTTCGAACTTGAGAACGCGAGTTTTGCGTCACGCTCTTGAACCAGCAATCCTCCGTTGATGGTTCGCATCTCGTAGCGATCGCCGCCATGGCCGTCGATCGGCCCCGTCGCGAGGATTCGAAGGTTGGCCCAGCGACTGCGAAGCGCGTTGAGTGCGGATCCCGTGTAAGAGGGTGCGATGATGACTTCGAGAAAGATGTCTTTTTCGCAGAGTCGCAATGCCGCGGGTTCATCGAGTTCCTTATTCATCGCGAGGATTCCGCCGTAGGCCGCGAGGGGATCGCCGAGGATCGCTTCATTGACGGCATCAAGCGCGTTCGTCGCGAGTGAAGCGCCGCACGGATTCGCATGCTTGACGACACAGGCGCCGAACATGGACGGTTCCATGCGCGCGAGTCCCTTGACGACTTCGAGTGCGGCCGCGGCGTCGTTGATGTTGTTGTACGAAAGTTCCTTGCCGTGGAGTTGTTCGGCGGTCGCGATCGACGGTCCCGCTCCCGGTCGACCCGCACGATACAGCGCGGCGGCTTGATGCGGATTTTCACCGTAGCGCAAGGTATCCGCGCGGACGAAGGATGATTCAAGAAGCGGCGGAAAGTCGCTCGCGGAAGACGGGTTCAAGTACGCGGCGATCGCGGCGTCGTAACGCGCGGTGGATGCGAACGCCTCGGCTGCGAACTCCGAACGAAGTGCCTTTGTGGTGCAACCTTCATGCTGTTCCAGTTCGGCGAGTACCCGGTCGTATTGAGCGGCTTTCGTAACGATGGTGACCCATGCATGGTTCTTCGCGGCGCTGCGAACCATGGACGGGCCGCCGATATCGATATTCTCGATCGCGTCTTCGAAAGTGCAGCCGGGCTTCGCGACGGTGCTCTCAAACGGATAAAGGTTCACGCAAACCAGATCGATCGGTGTGATCCCGTGATCCTTCATCGCTTTGACGTGCGATTCTTCATCTCTGACTGCCAGAATGCCGCCATGAACTTTGGGATGCAGGGTCTTGACGCGACCGTGCATGATTTCGGGGAAGCCCGTGACATCATCGATCGCGACGACGGGCACTCCCGCGGCTTTGAGTGCCGTCGCGGTGCCGCCGGTCGAGATGATCTCGACGCCTCGATTGGCGAGAGCCTTGACGAAAGGAACGAGCCCGGTCTTGTCACTGACGCTGACGAGCGCTCGACGGATGTTCACGAGTTCGGACATGCGCTGAGGGTAGCAAGAGACCGGAGCATGGCGGCGCCTCTAAGGCGCTGAAAAGAAAAACCCGCACTCCGGGGAGAGTGCGGGCGCGATGAATCGACAGGTTGTCTTCAGAAGCAGAAATCACGGATGTTCCGCAATCAACCGTGAGCGGTGATCCAAAGCGCTGATGTACGAACGATCTCAGGCTTATCTCGAATGACCGACTGCATCGCGCGCTTCACGGATCAATCGCTCGAAATCCAACGCGGGGCCGGGATCGGACTTGTTCTTTTGAATGTGCCAGTGGCCGAGGATGCCGCGGAAGTCGGTGAATGCTTGCGGCTCGAGCGTATTGAGATTCAGGGACCCGCTGGCATCGCGCGGATAATCGAGGGCGATCTTGGGCAGTGCGATGTGCAACGCGGCCGTGAGTTTCGCAAGCGCGTCGTATTGCTCGGCGGTGAGGTCGAACATGGTGAGCGTCCGACCTTGGATCTCGCCGGTCACAAGGCGTTCGGGGTATCCGATGAATCCGGGAGTTCGAATGCCGCCGTCACCCTTGTCCTTGGGAATCGTGATCCGCCAGCGTCCTTGATCGTCCTTGGCGTACCACTTGAGCAGAGGTGAGCCGTCAAGCTTCGGATAAGCGCCCATGTTCGCGATTTCGACGCCGACTGAGCGGTCGTTAGCGATGGTCGCATGAAAGCCGCGTTCCTTGACATCAAGTGTTTGATAGATGGTGCCGTCGATGTCGATCATGAAGTGCACGGAGAGTCCGCGCGCGTCGTGAAGCACGCGAAAGCACTCTCGGCTTGTGCCGCAGACATCGTAATGAAGCACGAACTGGTCAATTCGTTCCTGAAGTTCGGGAAGAGACCATCCGCCGCCTCGCACACGCTCGAACTGTGCATCGTCAAGAGTCGCCGCTGAGCGAATGCCATATCTCGCGGGACTTGAGAGTTTCGTGGAGGACTTCTCCCAGGACATGTCGTCGCGAGGAACAAAGCGGCGCTCGGTGCGATAGGCGTCATAACCGCCGGGATCGGTCCACAACACCACGCGCGCGCCCGTGTGAAAGTAGCGACCTGCGATGACGATCTCATCGCCTTGGCGATTGAGTTCGGAACCGACCTTCACCTTTGAGACGCAGCCGAAAGTGGTGGCGATGAGGAGAAGTGCGGCGATGAATCGAGGAATGTTCATGACTGGCACGGATCCCAAAAGAAAACCCCGCGCGTGCAAGGGCGCGGGGAAGTGAAAAAGGTCGGGGTGGGATTCGAACCCACGGACAACGGATTTGCAATCCGCCCCATTGGACCACTCTGGCACCCGACCGACGAGAGATGATAGGCGCGAGGGCGACGAATGCTCAATCGGGGGTGATCCGACTGATCGCTCACCGCATCGGCCGGAAATCCCAACGCGCCCGGGCAGGTTCGAACTGCCGACCTGCGGTTTAGGAAACCGCCGCTCTATCCAACTGAGCTACGGGCGCACCTATCGGGAAGTGTAGGAACGGCGAAAGATGGCGGGATCGATCTCGCTACCATGTCAATCGATCATGCAACGCAACAACACCGACGAACAAACGGACTTTCGGTCGCTTTGGCGGCGCGGGCACGCGCGGACAACGGGATTGATCGTTGCCGCGGGAATCGCGTTGTTGTGCATCGGGTTGGTCGGTTGGTTCATTGTGCGTGCTCCCGAGCAGGCCGCGATACCCGAGGTGGAGCCGGCGATCCCTGATTTGCCCGAGACGGCGAGTCAGCCGGGGACCAAGGGGCGGTCGCAACTCGATGCGATGGGGACGAACTCCGGCCCTTTCATGCAGTTCGCTGATCGTCGTGATCCGACGCGCATCGCCGGTGAGATCACCGCGGAGCGAGCCGAACCGCTCGAAGGACGCCGATATCGCCTCGATGCGCCGCGCGCATGGAGCTTTCTGCGAGACGGCAGGACTTTGTTGATCGAGGCGAAGGCCGCTCGAGCGTCGTTCGCGGAATCGGGCGCGAAGGGCCGACCGGAGGAGGCGACACTCGAAGGTGATGTGACGATCCGACTCTTCGCGCGCAAGGCCGATGAATCGCGTCCGGATCCCGCGCGTGACGCCGCGCTCTTTACCGCTCGTACCGATGAACTGCGGTACGACGGCACGCTCGGCAGACTGGTGATTCCCTCTGAGATGGAGATCCGCGGTGAGCGCATCAACTTTTCGGGTGCGGATATCACGCTGTTGTTCAATGAAGCCGATGAGCGCATCGATTCCCTGAAGATCGCCAAAACTCGGCTGATCGAGTTTACTCCGGAGAGGCGCACAGCCGGTCCGAGCGCGGATCAAACCGCAACCGCGGCGACTCGCGGATCAGGATCGACACAACAGACCGCGGCATCGAATCCCGCTTCGGCTGATGAAGCCAAGAGCGTCGAGTATGGATTCACGGCGGCCGGCGAGGTGTCCATCTTGCAAGGCTCAAAGCGCGTGACGGGAGATGTGCTCAGCGGCCGATTTCGCACCATCGACAACCGACTGCCGGACCGCGTGTTCCAAACAACTTCGATGCACCGAAGCGCGGATCGCCTCGCCTCAAGAAACATGGCGATTCCCGGACTGGCGATGTTCTCCGTCGGTTCGGCTGTAACTCGGGAGCGTGTGGAGCCGATCGAGGAACCGGTGAAGATCGCGTTCACAGGTCCTTTTGAACTGGTGCCGCTCGCGACGCCATCTCCGGAGCTTGAAGGAGAAGATGCGCATGTACGCGTGATCGCAAATGCCGGCGGCTTCGTGGTGGCGACCGACGAAGAGACTCGTGCGATGGT
>JBKDPX010000025.1:0-2345 GCA_046342165.1 Phycisphaerales bacterium
GGATATGAATCCGCGGCCTCGTGGTTTTCCTCGCAGACCGAGAGCATCATGGCGTTCGCGACAGGTTATCTACCTTCGCTTGGCGCGGGAACGCTTGGGCTGGGCGCCGGATTCGTGCGTCGATAACCACACCGAAACCGAACCAAATCAAGTCCGATTCTCCGTGATGCGAACCTACACTGAGGCGCAGTGATTTCGCCGTCTTCGGTCTTTCGGACGAGACCTTTGGCGGGAGGATCGGGAGCATTCAACATGTCGACAGGTATTTCCGTTCGTGACCGTTCGTGCACAACCGACGGATGCGGATGCTTTTCTTCCAAGACGATGAAGGAGACGTCGATGCAGGTGAGCGGTGGATTGGATCAGTTCGCTCCAAGGCACATCGGGCCGCGCGACAACGACATCGCCGAGATGCTTTCGAAGCTCGGTTACTCATCACTCGAAGAGTTGACCGCGAAAACCGTCCCGGCATCGATCCTGCTCGCTCAGGAGCTCACGCTTTCGGGCACGACGGCGGAGTCGGGCGAAGCCGCGACGCTCAATCGATTGCATGCGATCGCTTCACTGAACAAAGTCAATCGTTCGTTCATCGGCATGGGATACACGGAGACACTCACGCCTCCGGTGATCCTGCGCAACATCCTGGAGAACCCGGGTTGGTACACGCAGTACACGCCGTATCAGGCCGAAATCGCGCAGGGCCGACTCGAAGCACTGCTGAACTTCCAAACGATGATCAGCGATCTCACGGGACTTCCGCTCGCCGGCGCAAGCTTGCTCGATGAAGGAACCGCCGCCGCGGAAGCGATGACGATGTGCTCCGCATTGCTTGATGATCAGCGCAAGGCGTTCATCGTCGCGTCGGATTGCCATCCGCAGACTATCGCCGTCATGCGCACGCGTGCGGACGGTTTGGGCCTCGAACTTCGCGTCGAACAACCTTCATCCATGAAGCTTGGCACCGATGTCTGCGGCATCTTGCTGCAGTATCCGACGACGGACGGACGCATCGAGGACTATCGCAATCTGATCAACGCCGCGCACGGCTGTGGCGCGTATGTCGTGATGGCGGCCGATCCCTTGGCGCTCACGATGCTCACGCCTCCGGGCGAACTCGGCGCCGACATCGCCGTGGGCAGTGCTCAACGCTTCGGTGTGCCGATGGGATTCGGCGGACCGCACGCCGCGTTCATCGCGACCAAGAGCGAGTTTGTCCGCAAGATGCCGGGCCGCATCATCGGCCTGTCGCGTGATGCGCAAGGCAACCCCGCGCTTCGCATGGCGATTCAAACGCGTGAACAGCACATCCGTCGCGAAAAGGCCACGAGCAACATCTGCACCGCGCAGGCGCTGCTCGCGATCATCGCCGGCATGTACGGCTGCTATCACGGTCCCGACGGCCTTCGCGCGATCGCTTCGCGCGTCAACACTTTGACCCGCGCGTTCGCCCTCGGACTCAAACAACTCGGACACGAAGTTCTGACCGCCGAAGCGTTCGACACCCTGCGTATCCGTCCCGCGGCGCCCGGCGCTCAGGCGATCGTGAAGGCCGCGCTCGCGAAGAACTACAACCTGCGCGATTACGGTGACGGCACGCTCGGCGTCACGTTCGACGAGGCGACCACTTCACACGAAGTCGGCTCGCTGCTCGACTGCTTCGCGGGCAAGCCGACATCGCTCGATGTCGAGGAGCTCGCATCACGCGCCGCAAGCAAGTTCGGCCCGACTTTCGCACGCACCAGTCCGTTCATGACGCACCCCGTGTTCTCGGCACACCGCAGTGAACATGAGATGTTGCGTTATATCTTCAAGCTCGCCGGGCGAGATCTCTCCCTTGCGCACAGCATGATTCCGCTCGGATCCTGCACGATGAAGCTCAACGCGACCAGCGAGATGATCCCGGTCACGTGGAAGACCATCGGCGGCATTCATCCCTTCGCGCCCCCCGATCAATGGACGGGCTATCGCCGCATCTTCACCGATCTTGAGCAGTGGCTCGCCGAAATCACCGGTTTCGCCGCGGTTTCCTTGCAGCCCAACGCGGGCGCGCAAGGCGAATACGCGGGACTCATGGTCATCCGCGAATACCACCGCGCGCGCGGCGAAGGCCATCGCAAGATCTGTCTCATCCCCGAAAGCGCTCCCGGCACCACCCCCGCGAGCGCCGTCGTCGCCGGCTACGAAGTCGTCGCCGTCGCCAACACGCCCGGCTGTGACATCGATCTCGAAGATCTCACGGCCAAGGCGCACGAGCACAAAGCCGATCTCGCGGCGCTGATGGTCACCTACCCGAGCACCTACGGCGTCTTCGAAGAAGGCGTGAAGGAAATCTGCCGCATCGTGCA
>JBKDPX010000026.1:0-2237 GCA_046342165.1 Phycisphaerales bacterium
CGGGTTTTGGAAGCGAAAGCGGGAGTCCAACAAACGTCGCGATGCACGGGTGCGACGGGCTTTGCAACGCGCAGGTTGGAGAGTGCTCGTCATTTGGGAATGTCAACTCCGCGATCCGGACCGCGTAACGGCACGCATTCATAGGGTTCTTTCAATAAACTGACCAATGCAACCTCCTCCACCCCCCTTCATCGATCGCACCGAAGTCCTCGGGCTCTCATCCGTCAGCGGATCCGTCTCGTTCGGTGATTTCGAACAGGACGGGTTTCCCGATCTGTTGTCCGACGGTTCACTCTGGCTCAATCGAGCCGGTGATCGCTTCGAGCGATTTGATGCGCCATGCGGCGGTCTTCTCGTCAATCTGGACAACGACTTCTTCGCGGACCTCGTCTGCTTCAATCCGCCCTCGCTCTACCGAGGCGGTCTCGTCGACTCCAAACCGACGTTCACGCGTATCGAGGTCCCCGCCATTCCGGAGACGGTCTGCCAAGGCGCCGCGGCAGGTGATTTCAATGCGGATGCAATCGTCGATGTGTACTTCGGGGGCTATGAGGATTGGGGTCGCCAACTCACGTATCCGAGCGTTGTTCTGATGAGTAACGCCGCCGGGGGCTACGACGTTCGGGTCATGACGAATGAGTATCGCACCCGCGGTGTCACCGCATGCGACTTCGATCAAGACGGCGATCTCGATGTCTATGCGTCCAACTATCGACTGCAACCCAATCTGCTGTGGGTGAACAACGGCAAGGGTGAATTCGACAATCAAGCGACGCGATGGAACGCGTTGGCCACGAGCGGCGAGTTCCCGGGCGGCCATTCCATCGGCGCGTGTTGGGGCGACTTTGATGCGGACGGACGTTTCGATCTTTTCGCGGGCAATTTCGCGCATGTCGACAGCCGCGGCGATCAGCCCAAGAGTCGATTCCTCCGACATGCAGGCGACACGTTCGAGGATCTCGGCACGTGCGGGGTGTGGTATCAGGAGAGTTACGCCAGTCCTGCGTGCGCGGACTACGACAACGACGGCGCGCTCGATCTGTTCTTCACAACAGTCTACGCGGACGCGAGCTTCGGCAAGAAAAACCACCCCGTGTTGTATCGCAACGCATCGACGAACGATGCATGGCGATTCACGGATGTCACCGCTGGCTCGGGTCTTGAGCAACTACCGCCGACCTATCAAGCATCGTGGGCGGATGTGAACGCGGACGGACGAATCGATCTGTTGACCGCGGGTCGACTGTTCATCAACCAATCGGATTCGCCGGGGAGATCCGTCAGCGTCCGTCTGCAGGGTGACGGCAAGCACGTGAACATCGGTGCGATCGGCGCGCAAGTGCGAGTGAAGCTCGACAGCGGAAGAATCATCACACGCCAAGTCGAAGCGGGCACGGGTGAGCGCAACATGAACAGTCCCATCCTGCATCTTGGCATCGGAGATGTCTCGGAACGGATGACGATTGAGATCCTGTGGCCGGACGGCACTCGCGGATTCGCTCGAGACGTCAAAGCCGGCGATCGCGTGTTCGTGCGCTGCGGAGATTGAGACGTTCCGATTTTGCGATAAATCAAGTGCTTTTTGGCAACTTGACATCACCTGCTGATGTGTTATTATGTTGCTGCATCACGAGACCCGGGCACACCCGCCCGGGCGGCAACCGATCCTGATGAAGGACACGGTGCCACGGCCGAAGGGGCCGGATGTGGCGGTAGGGGTCGACGGCTTCAAGCCCGAGATCACCTTGCCGCAAACCCAAGTTTCCCGTGTCGGGAGGCTCCCCTTGCAGTCGAACTTCTGATGCCCTCGGGCGACTTTTTCGCGCGCCCGTTGCAGATTCCCCGTTCACATTCGCGGGGACAGGAGTCGGTCATGGAGAAGCCGGAATGGTTGGTATCGTTGCAAGACGATCGGGAAGCGGACGCCGCGCGCGAGTTTCAAGATTGGTGCAATTCAACTTCAGGTTGGTGGCTCCGGATTCGCAAGATCAAGGCGGGCATCAAGGGACGAAGAGGCGCACCACAGACTCGGTCGTGGATCGAACATTCAATCGAGGCTCTTGAAGAGAGTCGTCGAGACGACGGGAGCATGGACGTCCTCTGCCCGTTCTGTTACAAACCGAACGACGTTCAATGCGATGAAATCTGTTGCCACTGTGTCGGGGCGATCTCTTGCGAAGGATTTATGCAAGCGTCTCGAGCAGGACGTTGTTCATTCAGAATTGCGGGTGCGATGC
>JBKDPX010000027.1:0-4583 GCA_046342165.1 Phycisphaerales bacterium
GGAGTTATCGCCCCTGCACGCCATCGGATCCGACAAATCCGACCATCCCGTACACAATGCACCAGGCCGATAACTTCAACGCTTTCGGCGCGCGCCGCTCCTCCGGAGAAATGGAAGTACTGAGCGCGGTGCTCCCGCGCTGTACCTGATCCATCGAGATCTCAAGTGCACGGAGTTCGGCATCAGACCGTTTGCGCACGCCGCGATCGCATCGATTCGACGAACTGATCGAAGAGATAGCCCGAATCGTGCGGGCCGGGCGATGCCTCGGGGTGGTACTGCACCGAGAAGATCGGCTTCCCCGTCACCTTCAAGCCCGCCACGGTGCCATCGTTCAAATGGATGTGCGTCACTTCACATCCATTGGCTTCGATCGATGCCGCATCGACCGCGAAGCCATGGTTCTGGCTCGTGATCTCGACGCACCCGGTGTCCGTGTTCAGGATCGGGTGGTTGATGCCGCGATGTCCGAACTTGAGTTTGTAGGTCTTACCGCCGACCGCGAGTCCGAGCAGTTGGTGGCCGAGGCAGATGCCGAAGGTCGGCATCGAACGATCGGCATCGCGCGCGATGATCGCCTTGAGCGTTTGAATCGTCGCCTCAACCGCTGCGGGATCGCCCGGACCGTTCGAAATAAACAATCCGTCGATCTCACCTTTGTCATACATGCCGAGGATCACGGATGCGGGCGTGTCATGCGGCACAACCGTCACTTCACAGCCGCGCTCGGTGAGATTGCGCAGAATGTTGCTCTTGGCGCCGCAATCGAGCGTCAGCACTCGGAACTCGGCCTTGCCGTCCGCCGTGGGGTATGCCGCGGGCTTCCAATCGCCGAGGGTGTCGGCGAACTTCTGATTCGACACGCAACCGACGCGGGGCACGAGATTCTGTCCGGCCATGGAAGGCGCGTTGCGCGCGAGTTCGACGAGTTGTTCATCGGAGATGTCCGCGCGATCGGTGATGACGCCCGAAGTGCTTCCTCCGCTGCGGAGCGATCGTGTCAGCGCGCGAGTGTCGATGCCTTCGAGTCCGAGGACGCCGGCATCGGCGAGGTACTTCGAAAGATCCTGAACCGCGCGGTAGTTGGAGTGCAGATTGGCCAACTCGCGAACGACGAAACCGGAGACCTGAACCTTGCGGCTCTCCAGGTCTTCCATGTTCACGCCGGTGTTGCCGATGAGCGGAAAGGTCTGAACCAGAATCTGCCCTGTGTACGAGGGGTCGGTCAACGACTCCTGATACCCTGACATCGCCGTGTTGAAGACGACCTCGGCGGTGGAGACCACGCCTCGACCGATGGCGCCAAAGGCGGTGCCGTGGTACACGGTTCCATCCGTCAACGCCAAACGGCCGACGGGGCGAGTGGAAGACGCTACATTGTGTGGTTGGGACATCGAAAGGCGAGTGTAGCGCGTTGACCGGCCCATCTCTCTTCCAAGACGACAATTCTTCCGACTCCTCGAGCGCCGCGGCGTTCGTGAAGGTGGTCGTGGAGCGCGGTATTGAATCCCGGGGCGGCAAAGAGGGCCTGACCTACGCCTGCCCCACCGCTGAGTTGATTCCCGAGGTCGGTGAACGAGTCACAGTGCCGTTAGGCCGCGCCGGAAAGCCGACGGGCGGCATGGTGATCGAGGTCGGCGGCCCTGAGATTCTGGGGGAACTGTCGCCTTCCAAGCTCAAGCCGATTCTCGCACGATCAAACGCGAAGATTCCCGCGGATCTCATCGGTCTCGCCACATGGATGGCGGGGTATTACGTCTGCCCGCTGGGGATGGTGCTTTCGACGCTTCTTCCGGCGGCAGTGAAGCACGCGACAGGCGCCAAAGAAATCGAATTCGTCAAACTCACGACACGGGGACTGGCGGTGAAGTCCGGAACAGAGGCGACCCCCAAACTCGGACGCGCGGCGAAGGCGACATGGGAAAAACTGTCATCAGCGGAACCTGCGATCTTCGCGATGCCGATCAAGGCCCTGCTCGGTGCTTTGGATCTCAAGACACCCAAAGGACTGAAGGATCTCGCGCAGGTCGGCCTGATCGAGATTCGCACGCAGGACACCGTCGCGGCGGCGGCGATTCGCGTCGGGACGCTCGACACTTCGGGCGCGCCGGAACCGACGGCCCAACAACGCATCGTGATCGACGGGATCGGCGCAGCGATTCAGAAGTTCGGGGTGCACCTGATTCGAGGCGTCACAGGTGCGGGGAAGACCGAGGTGTATCTGCGTCTGATCGAGCGCGTCTTGGCCGATGGCCGCGGCGCAATCGTGCTCGTGCCGGAAATCTCATTGACGCCGCAAACGGCGACTCGATTCATCAGTCGATTCGGAACCGGGACGGTCGCGGTGTTGCACTCGGGACTGACGGCGGCACAGCGACATCGCGAATGGGCGCGGGTGGCGAGCGGCGCGGCTCGCGTGGTGGTCGGCGCGAGAAGCGCGGTGTTTGCGCCGATGTCGAATCTCGGCTTGATCGTGATTGATGAGGAGCACGACGGCAGTTACAAGCAGGATCAACTGCCTCGATACAGCGCGCGTGATGTGGCGATCAAACGCGCGCACGGGCTGAACATTCCGGTGGTGCTGGGAAGCGCGACGCCATCACTTGAGAGCTGGCACAACGCGACCTCGGGCAAATTTAGTTTGTGGGAACTTACACAGCGCGCCGGAGGAGGCGCGTTGCCGCGGGTAGATGTTGTTGACATGCGCGACGAGCGCCGCAAGCGTGCGCTGGATCCTGACTCACTTCCGGGCGGCATGCATCAACTCGGGCCGACGCTCGAACGCGCGATCGATGACACGCTCAAGAACGGCGGTCAGGCGGTGTTGTTCATCAACAGACGCGGCTTCGCGCACCATGTGATGTGTCCGGACCCGAAATGCGGATTCGTGCTGTCGTGCGATTTGTGTGATGCGAATCTCGTTCTTCACAAAGGACGCGATCTTCCCGTGGGGCAATTGGTGAAATGTCACCACTGTCAGGGAGAGCGGTTGCTCCCCGCGCATTGCCCGACTTGCCGGAAGAAACTCAATTTGTTCGGAGGCGGAACTCAGCGCGTCGAGGATGAGATTTGCAGAAAGTTCGCGGTGTACGGGATTCGCGAAGGCGACACCCTGCTCCGCCTTGATTCGGACACGATGCGAAGCGCGAACGATTACTTCGATGCGCTGGAGCGATTCGGACGCGGGCAAGCGCGCATTCTGCTCGGTACGCAGATGATCGCCAAGGGCTTGGACTTCCCGGGAGTGAAGCTCGTCGGCGTAATCGATGCGGACACCTCGCTTTCGGTCGCGGATTTCCGCGCCGAGGAGCGCACCTTCCAACTGCTCAGTCAGGTCGCCGGCAGAGCGGGCCGTGCGGATGACTCCGGGCGCGTGATCATTCAGACCAACAATCCCGAGTTGAACGCCGTTCAATGCGCGGCGAGGCATGACTACGTCTCATTCGCACAAGCGGAGCTTGAGGTTCGCATGCAGGCGCAGTTACCGCCGATCACCCGAATGGCTCGGATCGTCTCGCGCGATGAGCGATTCGATGACGCCGCATCCGCCGCGAAGGTGATCGCGGATTTTCTGCGACAATCGGCCACCGATCTGATCGTGCGAGGTCCGGCGCCGTGCGTGATCTCACGCATCGCCGGCCAGTTCCGATTCGAGACGACCATCATCGGGCCGGGCGCGGGTCGGATTCAAGGCGCGTTGGCACAGGCGCGCGCGGCGGGCTTGGTCAAGAGCGATGCGACAACGGCGGTTGACATCGATCCCACGGTCTTGCTGTAGTTTCGAAGATACGCTTTGTTCGAGGAATCAGGTGCAAGGATGCGCGATCTGCAAGGCAAGCGAATCACGGTGATGGGACTCGGGAGCTTCGGCGGCGGCGCCGGCGTGACGCGTTGGCTCGTGTCACAGGGTGCGACGTGTCTGGTGACGGACATGAAATCGCAGGATGACCTGAAAGAATCCGTTGAAGAGATTCGAGACCTGATCAATCGCGGCAGTGTGTCCTTGCGTCTGGGCAATCACGAGATGTCCGACTTCACGGATTGCGATGCCGTCGTCGCGAATCCCGCGGTTCCGAAGCCTTGGGACAACGCCTACTTGAACGCCGCGAAGGCGCGGGGCGTGACGATTTTGACGGAGATCGGTTTGTTGCTTGATCGACTGCCCGATCGTTCGCGAACCATCGCGATCACAGGAAGCGCGGGCAAGAGCACCACGACTTCGCTGGTGCACCATGCGTTGAAGCATTGCGGCAAGTCCGTCGCACTGGGCGGCAACATCGGTGGCTCACTGCTCAATGACATCGGAGGCGCGATCACTGAAGAGACATTCGTGGTGCTCGAATTATCCAGCGCGATGTTGCATTGGAATCCGCATTGGTCGCCGCATGTCGCCGCGGTGACGAATATCAGCGAAAACCACATCGACTGGCACGGCGACTTCGACCACTACCACGCGAGCAAACGCAAGATCTTGGATTCTCAATAAAGCGGAGACATCGCGGTACTGGGAAGCGGCGTGGGTGTGTGGCCCGTTCGAGACGGAGTTCGAAAGATCGTGATCGAAGCGAGTGACGGGTTGGATG
>JBKDPX010000028.1:0-2531 GCA_046342165.1 Phycisphaerales bacterium
GGCGGACGCGCTAACCAAGCTGCGCTACACCCCGGAACAAACAAACCTGAACCGCCAACCTTCCGCCAAGGCGGACGCGCTAACCAAGCTGCGCTACACCCCGTCTGTTGAAAGTCATCGACTCAACAGCGCGTAAGCGTAGGCGTTCCGATTCTCGCCTTCAATCTCTGATTCTTGCGCCTACGGCTTCGCATTCGGCGCGGAAACCCTGTAAAATCGGTTCACCGCAGCCACGGAAGGCTGTCGGGATCCTGTTGTTCGATTCGTAGTACAACCATGACCAAGACCAAAGACGCGGCACCTCGCGCAACCGCCGAATCCATGGCGGCGAAGCAGCGCGATATCTCCGTCTCCGAATTCTTCGCGAAGAACCGACATTTGCTCGGTTTCGATAATCCGCGAAAGGCGCT
This sequence comes from Phycisphaerales bacterium, assembly GCA_046342165.1. Taxonomy (GTDB): domain Bacteria; phylum Planctomycetota; class Phycisphaerae; order Phycisphaerales; family UBA1924; genus JBEIUO01. The sequence goes on from JBKDPX010000028.1 coordinate 411, forward strand.
CCTCACCACAGTCAAAGAAGCCGTCGACAACAGCCTCGACGCATGCGAGGAAGCCGGCATCCTGCCGGATATCACGGTCATTATCGAAGATCTACAGCCCGACCGCCCGGCGTCAGCCAAGAGCTCCCGATATCGCGTAACGATCGTTGACAACGGCCCCGGCATCGTCCGAAAGCAGGTCGAGAATATTTTCGGCCGACTGCTCTACGGAAGTAAGTTCCACAGACTCAAGATGTCGCGAGGCCAGCAGGGAATCGGCATCTCCGCGGCGGGCATGTACGGACTGATCACCACCGGCAAGCCGATGTCGATTCAAACTCGACCCAATGCGCACAAGCCGGCGCATCACATCGAACTCGCGATGAACACCAAGACCAACAGGGCCGAGGTGACCACCGACGAGGAAACAAATGAGTATCCCGTTGCGCGATTCCGCGACCTCACTCCCGGCACACGAGATCTCTCTCGCCAAGGGCTCTTTCTCAACACCAAGGACTATCCGACAGGCACGAGTGTTTCTATTGAACTTGAGGGGCGCTATCAACGAGGCCGCGGCAGCGTTGACGAATTTCTCGAATTGACCGCGATTGCCAACCCTCATGCCAAGATCACGTTCGTTCCTCCTTCGCGCGAGAGCGGTGCGGAGGAAGATGATGCGCCGGTTCTGAAGTCAAAGAAGGGTGCGACGGCTCCTGTTGAGCAGCCAGAAACTCCCCAAGCCGCAGCCCCTGTCGTCACGACGGAGTCGAATGGCGTCATCATGTTTCCCCGAGGCGTGAGTGAACTGCCGCCGGAAACCAAAGAGATTCAGCCGCACCCCAAAGGCATCGAGCTCGGCATTCTTATTCAGATGCTGAAGGAAGCGGAGATCGAGAAGCCCGGATATACGCTGTACAACTTCCTACAGGACAAGTTCTGTCGCGTCTCGGCGCAGAGTGCGAGCAAGTTCTGTGATGCCGTAAAGCTGTCGAGTCGCGCGAAGGTCGCGGATGTCGATCATGACACCGCCGAGAAACTCTTCCGGGCCTTGCAAGACTCCGATCTCGCGCCCCCTCCCACGGATTGCCTCGCTCCTATCGGCGTGCGGCAACTTCTTGCGGGTTTGTTGAAAGGAGTGCGGGCCGAGTTTTATGCCGCGAGCACGCGCGATCCGGCGGTGTATCGCGGTCGTCCGTTCCAGATTGAAGCGGCGATCGCATTCGGCGGGGATTTGCCGACCGAAGATTCAGGCCGCGTGGTTCGTTTCGCCAATCGAGTGCCGTTGCTGTTTCAGCAGTCCGGCTGCAGCAGTTTCAAAGCGGTCTCGGAAACCAACTGGCGCAACTACGACCTGCAGCAGCCGCGAGGCGCCGCCCCGATCGGACCGCTCGTGATCATGATCCACATGGCCAGCGTGTGGGTTCCGTTCACCAGCGAGAGCAAGGAAGCGATCGCGGATTATGACGAGATTCGAAAGGAAATGAAACTCGCGCTCATGGAGTGCGGTCGCAAGTTGGGCGTTTACTTGAAGAAGCGCGCACGCATGAAGCGCGAAAGCGAGCGACGCGATGTCTTCCAGAAGTACATCGGTGAAATCGCGAGGGCCTGCAACTTCATGACAGGCGTCGATGCGAAGAAAATCTACGATGCACTGCTCGAACAGGCCAAGCGCAAGACCGCCGTGGCGGACTTGGAGCTTGATGACGAAGGCAAGCGCGTCAAGAGCGAGGATCCCGCCGACCAAGATGGCGTGATCATCGTTGAATCGCCGATCGCTGACACCAAAGGCACTCCGTTCGCTCAGTCCAAGTCCGAGGCTGCGGCTCTGAAAGTTGCCGCTCTTGCCAATGACGAGGATGAGCCATCCCTCATTGATATCAAGCCGACCAAGCGTGCCGCGGCGAAGGAAAAGCCATCGAAGTCAGTCGCCAAGCAGGCAAAGTCTCGTGAGGCGAAGAAGCCGGCGAGCAAGCCGGCGGTTGAAAAGTCTGCGCCCGCACCCGTCTCGAACGCGAAGCCGCGTATGCGGCTGGTGAATGGCAAAATGGTTCCTGTTGATGACGGCAAGGGCCTGTTTAGCTGACCGTTGACGCGAATCTCAACCAAAGAAAAACCGGAGACCGATCGGGTCTCCGGTTTCGT
>JBKDPX010000029.1:0-20178 GCA_046342165.1 Phycisphaerales bacterium
ATCCTCCGGTTCGCACGGACTTTTTCACTCCCGGCGACTGTGATCGCGACGACTTCTGGCTCGTTGCAGGCGCGCTCGAACCGTACAAACGAGTTGATCTCGCCATCGAATCGGCTCGCATCGCGGGGCGTCGGCTCATCATCGCCGGCAGAGGGAGTTGCCTGAACTCCTTGCGTGCGATCGCTCATCGCGATGTCACCTTTGTGACCGATGCGACTGATGACATGATGCGCGCGCTTTATCGCCGCGCCCGCGTGCTCCTGCACCCGCAAGTTGAGGACTTCGGTATCGTCGCCGTGGAAGCGCAAGCCTGCGGCCTTCCCGTCGCGGCGTTCGCTCGTGGCGGCGCGCTGGAGACGGTCGAGCATGAGATCACTGGCCGTCATTTCGCGGATCAATCCGCCGACCTTTTAGCTGACGCCGCCGAACACGCGCCTGAACCGGATGACCCTCGCATCCGGGCCGCGGCACTGAGATTCGGGCCCGTGCGTTTCGCGCAGAGTTTCAGCGCCATCATTCGCCGCCACGTCGGCTGAAACGATGCTCCAACGACAATTCAGTCGGAGACTCCGAAGCGTCGGGAATCCCCTCGTGGGGTGTCCACCGGACACAATTTATCCCCATTTCATTCACATAGGGATTCATTTCGGGTCTTTTCGCACCTTTTAGTGGCGAACTGTTGCAAATAGGGGCGAAATGGATAGCATACTCAACCGTGAGGTCGCTCGGGTTCGTTCCCCGGGCTCGCGGTTCTTCGCAGAGGAAAGCAGCGCGTGCTCTTCACCGGACATGCAGAGCTGACCATCGACCCGCAGCAGCGCTTGGCGATTCCCGCCAAGTACCGCTCGCAGTGGTCCGAAGAGCGCGATGGCAAGGCGTGGTACATCGTTCCGTGGAGTGCGCGGCAGATTCGACTCTTCACGGAGCGCACATTCGAGATGTTGGCGGCGCAGTGTTCGGATTCGTTGTCGCAGTCGCAGGACGCAGCGGATCTCGATTCCGAACTCTTCGGAATCGCCGAGCGGGTGGAAATGGACAAAGCGGGACGTGTGACGATCCCGAAATTGCATGTGCAGATGACGCAACTGGGTTCCGATGTCGTACTCGTCGGAGCTCGCAACAGACTGGAGATTCGAGACAGAGCGGCGTGGACGGCGACGATTCCTGAGCGTTTTGCACGTCTTCCGCAGCTTCTGTCACGAGTCGATGCCAGCAAGGGTCAGCAAGACAACGGCTCTTCAGGGATGAACCGTTGAACTGACTCGGCGAATGCGCCGGAACGCAGGCTGCGAACCGGCGAGATGAGCCCGACGTCCTCGAAAGGGGGCGGCTCCGAGCTACGAGAGCAATCGGGACTTGTTGAGTCAGTGAAATCGGTTTGCCCGCGAAAACCGGTTGTTGAACGATCGTCGATCCGATCACGGACGGACATGACTTCTGCCTCCTCTCTCCCCATGTGTTCACGCACGGACGCGGCGAACAGATGACGACGGGCGAAAGCCCTTCGGTCGAGGCGAAACAAGGATCGACACCAAGTGCCCGGCCGAACGACCATCCGGCCGGGCGCATTCGAGGGTCTCATCGATTCCACGATGAACGCCGAGGCCTTCACCAAGCACCACCGACGGCGGGGTTGAATCACCACCACCACCTCCCATCGAATACTCCGTCGTCACACACCGCCCCGCGCAAGCGGGGTTTTGTGTTTGCACCATTCGTATTCCTAACAAAATCCTGAAGTTGCTTTTTCGTGAGTATGGAACTTCCAAGCTCGAAAGCAGTCAGACTCGCAATAGAAGTTTGTGGCGGTGCACACGAGCATTCGTCCGTGTACCCTGATAGTGGCGAACTTTTCGCTTTCTGAATCAGCACATCGTTCGCGGAGTTTTTATGACAGCCTCCATCCCCTTCGCTCTTCTCCGTCTTTCGGTCGCCCTGCTCTTCTGCGCAACGGTCGCCTTGCCGACTGAGGCTCGGGGGCAGAACAATGAACCGACGAAGTATCGACTGCGCGTTCAAGAAGTGGAGGCCACCTCCGCATTGAGAGCGTCCACCACCGGTACTGCACAGAAGAGTCTCGAGCAGATTCTTGATGCATGCGATAGTCAGCTTCTCAATGCCATCGAGCAGACGCGGAAGTTTGAGATGGTCGCTCGTGACCCTGCCGCGGTCATTCGCGAACAGGATTTCGCGGCCAGCGGGAACATCGACTCACTGGACCCGCAGACGGCGCAACAGTTCAAAATGGCCGGCGTGAAGTACATTGCGATGGTCACGCTGGATAACTTCCAGGATGTCACGCGCCGCATGACGTTGGAAGGAGGCCTTGGGAAGACCAATGCCGAGAGGCGCACCATACAGGTCCAAGCCGTGGTGCGCATCGTCGACGCCACTCGTGCCACAGTTCTCCGCTCGACAAATGTCGCCTTTGAAAAAGCAGCCGTTGACGAAATCATCGCAGGCTCGACATCCGAGGGCGGACGCAAAACAGATGCATTGATCGGTCAGGTGTCCAACGAACTCGCCACTCGCGCTGCGAACGCGATCACGGACATGCTGTACCCCGCCAAAGTCATCGGATACACAAACGGTGTCATCACATTCAATCGAACCAAGTCTTCCGGAGCGGACAAAGGTCAGTATTGGCAAGTCTTCGGACTCGGTGAAGAGATGATCGACCCTGATACGGGCGAATCGCTCGGATCCGAGGAAATCAGCATCGGTTGGGCAATCGTCACCGATGTCGGCGATCGAACATCCAAAGCCCATGCGATTCTTGACAATGGCATCGATCGCGGCCAGATCTTGAGATTCTCGACCGATGGTCTGCCCGCCGGAATCGATCCGAACCAGAGAGCGACCGGTTCCGCTTCGATGGGGGTGTTGGAGTCGCCGTCAACAACTGCCCCGCGCAATTCGAAGCCATCTCCCTCCCGTTCGGTGGAAAACGCGAAGCCGGAGTCCAAGAGTCCTCGCAAGGAGTCTGATTCAACTGAAATCGGCGAGGCGCCGGCATGGACAATGAAGTACGCGATCTTCGTGAAGAATCGTGTCGCTCAAATCCCTGATGATCGTGTCAGTGCGCTCGAGGATCAAATCGTCGCTTCCGCGACCGATTCGCGCGTTTCCATCATCCGACGCGAAGATGTCGCCAATGCCGTTTCGACATTCGCTTCGGAGGGGCCTAACGCCGGAACCGCAAAGGAATCAATCGTTGATCGCATGCTTTCCGATTCGACTTCAGCGATCCGACTGGCGGAAGCGCTTGGCGCGGATTATCTCCTGATCGCCTCGATGTCCTCTCTCGAGTCCGAAGTTTTGGACTTCAACGACGGCACCACGAAAACAAAGATTGAACAACAGACTTTACGTTGCACCTACTCCGTCATTGACGGAGTAACGGGCGCTTCAATCATCGCAGGTCCGGCAGATTCGGTGTCCAAGGTGCGCCAATCCGACAACCTGACAGTGTCCGGAGATCGAACCGTTCGATTGATGAACGAAAGCGGTCGATTGATCGGCGAACAGATTCGCCGGAGGGCCGCTGAAGGCGAGATTCGTGCTCCCGCCGCACCGGTCGCTGACACAAATGTGCAGGTCAACATCTACCTGGCGGATATGAGAGTGCCGGGTATCCGTCGTAACGAGGCGGGTGACTATCTACTCACCAATGAAGAAGTGAATGTCGGTGTCATGAATTGCGAAGTGCTCGTGGACGGACTGAGTGTCGGTTCGGCCCCGGGGTCATTCTCGATTCGCCCGGGAATGCACCGTATTGAAGTTCGTCGACCTCTGTGCGTGCCCGAAATCCGGATGATCAATGTCAAGCCTGGCATGGTCCTGCAGATCGGAGTTCGGCTAACCGATGAGGGTCGTCGCCAATGGATGGAAAACGCCGCATTCTTTCAGGAACTACGAAAGGCGGATCAAGAGATTCGCAGTATCGAAGCCGCCGACCGAGTGCGGCAGACTCTCGCTGATGCTGAACTTGAAAAAGCAAAAGGCATAGCTAAGTTTTGGCAACAAAGCGGATTCCGGGTAAACTGGGACACGAGTACATGGGATGGTCTCATCAACTGAACTTCGGAGAGCTTCGAATGAGCATGAGAGTTCGAGTCGGGGTTTTGCTTGCCGCAGCGGTCTTCTCAGGTTGCCAGTCCGGCTACCGCGATGCCGCGAAAAAAATCGACGGTCACCTCATCGCTGGTGACATGCAAGGCGCCGCAGAAGTCGCCAACGGGGCATTCCTTGCGAAGAAAAACGAACGCGACGCGGTCGTTCGCGCAATGGATGCCGGTGTCACTTTGCTCTTCGCGGGCAGACTGCAGGAAAGCTCCGTCGCTTTGGATGACGCCTACACCCGCGTTCGTCCGCTGCTCGACACCAAAGCCGATGTCTCCATCTCCGAGAATGTCGGTGCTGTCGCGGCGAATCAGACCATCATGGTCTATGAAGGCACGCCGGTGGAGCGCACCATGCTCAACACGTTCCAGGCGGTATCAAAACTCGCGCAAGGCGGTTACGATGACGCCCGTATCGAATTCAATCGGGCTTATGACTGGCAGAAAGATGCCGTCGACCGCTACGCCAAAGCCATCCAAGCTTCTCAGCAACGAGCCGCGAAAGAAGCTCGCTCCAAAGGCATCGATCTCACTTCCGCTTCGCAATCCTCCGACTTTTCCTCACTTACATCCGGCCTCGAGGACGCCAGCGCCTACGCATCCTTCCAAAGCCCGCTGACTTCTTACCTCCGCGCGATCTTCCTGCTTTCTACAAGCCGTGAAGCCGGCGATCTTGGTAACGCCCGTTCCGAACTTCGGTCCGTCTACGAAATGGTTTCTTCCGCTCGAGGCGTGATTGAAGCCGATCTGAAACAAATCGATGAGGGACAGTTCGAACCCACCACCTGGGTGCTCGTCATGAGCGGCATGTGTCCTCGCCGCGAGGAGATCCGCATCGACATCCCGATTCCCGTCGGTGACGTCAATTATGTCAGTGCCGCCTTCCCGAAGCTTCGAAGTGTTGATGGAAATGTCAATCGATACGCCATCGCAACCGTCGACGGCGTGGCTGACACCGTCGAACTCATGAATGTCGAATCGGTCGTCAAGGCCGAGTTCCGCGAAGCGCTCCCCGCGATCATCGCTCAGGAAATCGTCAGTTCCGTCGCCAAAGCCGCGGCGACCTACGCACTCTCCAATTCATCTCGCGATGACACCGCTAATCTGATCGGCAAAATCGTCGGCATCGCCTATCAAGCCTCGACGACACAGGCCGACCTGCGCTCTTGGCGCACGCTTCCGAAGACCATTCAAGTGGCCCGCGCCTCCACGCCGGAGGATGGCAAGATCTCAGTTAACGCCGGAGATGGTCAGACCATTCAGGTCCCCGTCGCCGCCGATCAATTCAATGTGCTGCTCGTTTGGCAGCCCGGCGGAAGCGGCACGCCGATGAGCATGATTCAGTGGAGCATGAAACCGTGAGATACACAGTCGCAATCGTTTTCGCCTGTCTTCCTTTGTTCGCCGGTTGCGCGAAGAAAACGAACATCGCAACCACAAAGTCTCAGCCGAGCGCATCCGCCGTCCCTGTTCGTCAGGACATTCGCGATTCGCTTGGAGCCGCGCGTCTTGAACTCATCGAAGTGCGGATGAACCCGACTCCCGGCGGCGTCATGAAGGCCGAAGTCGAGTTTTCAAACAACACCTCCTCGATTCAGCGCATCACCTACAAGTTCGAGTGGTTCGATGCTGCGGGTTCCCGCATCGAATCCATGCAGAGCCAGACTTTGCCCCTTGCCGTGAATCCCGGCGAGATCAAAGTGATCCGATCAGTCGCTCCGTCCGAAAGCGCGACGGACTTCCGTCTCCAAGTTCTCCGACGCTGAGTGCGTCATCATCCGATTTTTGAGGAAATGCAGATCATGAACAAGACTTTCATCGTTCCGACCGCCATCGCTCTCCTTCTTGCGGGCTGTGGCTCCAACAATGCTCGTTACATCGAGACCGGCGGCAATGAGTCCGTCGTCAGCGTCGGCGAAGTTGATGTCCAGGACATTCAAAAGGCCGCCGCTGGAATGCTCGATTCCTTGCTTGAGACCGGCGTGCTCAAGTCGGGAAAGAACACTCCCGCTCAACTCGTCATGGGCCGCATCGTGAACGACACCAGTTCACAGTTCGACGTCGGCGAACTCACCTATCGCATGCGTGAGCAACTCGTGAACTCGGGTCAAGCCGCGGTCGTCACCACTTGGGGCGAAAACGCCGAAGACCAGACCGCGCAAGCCAATCTCCAGCGCCAGGCCTTCCTCGAAGGACGGACCGATGTCGGCGCGACCAAGCCCGACTTCAGCTTGACCGGAAAGATCACCCAGATCAAGCGCAGTGCCGGTGACATGAAGCAGACCACTTACACATTCCGACTCACGCTCACCAACCTCAATACCGGTGTTGAGTCTTGGACGAAGACCGTTGATATGAGCACGCAGGGTAAGAAAAATAACGTCGGATTCTGATATCCATTACATGCATATGAAAACGCCCCGGTTCGTCCGGGGCGTTTTTGCTTGGTTCTTTCTCAATCAACCGATGCGCTCTCGGCCACCCATGTACTGTCGCAGCGCCGGCGGAATCGTGATGCTGCCGTCGGCGTTCTGCCACATCTCAATGAGCGGGATCAGCACGCGCGGACTTGCCAGCACGGTGTTGTTCAGCGAATGACAGAAGGTCGTCTCGCCCTTGCCTTCCGCGCCGCCCTGTCGATATCGCATGTTCAATCGTCGACATTGGAAGTCGTACAAACGACTCGCCGAGTGTGTCTCTCCGTATGCGCCCGTCGGTTTGCCGTTGACGACCTCTCCACGCCCCGGCATCCAACTTTCGATGTCGACCATATCCGCGTTCTTCACGCCGAGGTCTCCGGTGCAACACTGCAGCAAGCGGTGGGGGATCTCGAGACTCTGCAGCAACTCTTCGACAAACAGAATCATCTGCTTGTGCCAGCGACGACTCTCGCCCTCATCCGCTTTGCAGATCACGACCTGCTCGACTTTGTCGAACTGATGGATTCGATAAAGTCCTGCGGTGTCCTTACCCGCCGCCCCTGCCTCGCGTCGATAGCAGGTCGACACCGTCACGTACTTCAGCGGCAACATCGACTCGTCGAGGATTTCATCCATATGGATGCCCATCAACCCGACTTCGCCCGTTCCAGTGAGGAACAGGTCGTATCCGCCGCCGCGCTTCACTTCTTCGATGTGATACGCCTGCTCGCGTCCTGCCGGAAAGAACCCGGTTCCGACCATCGTCTCTTCACGCACGATCGTCGGTACGCTCATCGGCATGAAGCCGTGCTGCTCCGTCATGCGGTCCATCGCGTATCTCAATACCGCCTGGTGCAGTCGCATCCCATCACCAGTCAGAATGTAACTTCTCGACCCCGACAGCTTCACGCCTCGCTCGAAGTCCGCGAGTTTGTTGTGAGCCAACAACTCGATGTGAGTGCGAGGTTCGAATCCCTTGTTCTCTTTGAATGACTTGCTCACGTCAAACCACGACGGATTCCAGCGTCGAATCTCCACATTGTCATCGCTGGATGTACCCACCGGCACATCGGGATCAGGCGGCAGCGGAACCTGAAGCAGCAATGTCGTGATGCGAGCCTGCAGATCCGCTTCTTTGCCTTCAAGCTCTTGAATCGCATGCTTGAGTTGCTGCGGCTTTGATTTGAGTTCCTCGATCTGCCGCTCCACCGCTTCGCGATCCGCGCCGTGTGCACCCTTCAACTGTCCCTGCAGCTTGCCGATCTGCGGACCGCTCTCCTTGGCGATTCGATTCTGTTCCGAGCGCAGCTTCTCGCGCTCCATCGTGATGTCGCGCTTTTCCGCGTCCAACGCGATCAGGGATTCGATGTCAACGGTTACCCCTTTCGCCTTCGCGCCAAGTGCGAAACGAGCGGGATTCTCACGAAGTTGCTTCATATCGATCATGATGCCCAACTGTAGCAACCGACGCGGCGTCCCGATCCCCGCATCCTCAAGCCTAAACTCCTCCGTCATGGGACAGGTCCGTTTCAAACTCTCGCCGCTCAGTGGGAAAACGCCGCCCGTCGTGCTCGACGGAGCACCTGTCACCATCGGTCGCGCCCCTGAAAATACGCTTCAACTCCAAGACGACCGCGCAAGCCGCGCCCATTGTGTCATCGAGAGACAGCAGTCCGGTCGATGGGTCATCCGCGACCTGAGCAGCCGCAACGGAACCAAAGTCAACAACGAGCGCGTCACGGAACACATGCTGTGCATCGGTGATGTGATTCGCGTCGGTTCCCACGAGTTCGTCATCGAAACGGAGAAGCCCCCGAGATCAGGCGTTTCCATCGATGAGATCGTGCCCGAGGATTCCGAATCCGCCGCGAACCTGAATGATCGATACGACACCGCACCTTGGAAGCAGAGCCTTGCCGATCTGATCGACGCCCTGCCGCCCAAGTCCGTCATCGAACCTGTTCGAATCGTGGATGCGCACGGAGACGATTCCGATGTCCTGTCGGGTTCCGGTGACGGCCCCGTCGCCGTTCGACTGCTCTTGCAATTCTCCCCGAAGGCGCGCGCGACCGATATTCACATCGAACCGAAGGCCGAGAAGTTCCAAATCCGAGTTCGCATCGACGGCGACATGGTCTCGGTCGTTGATGTCAGTCGACGCGTCGGTGAGTTGATCTTTGGCGTGGTGAAGGCGGCCGGTCATATGCACGTCGCCGGAAGAGATGCCGTGCAAGACGGTCACTTTTCGTCCCGTGTCGCGGATCGCCGTGTCGACTATCGAATCTCATTCACGCCGTCCGTGCACGGCCAAAAGCTCGTGATTCGAGTCCTCGATCCTCGTGGTGCGCCCTCATCGCTGGATGATCTCGGGATGGCGCCGTACATGCTCGATCGCGTTCGACAGGTCATCGGACAAGACAGCGGCTTGCTGCTGTCCGTCGGCCCGACGGGGAGCGGTAAGACGACGACCCTCTACAACGCCATCCGCGAAATCGACCGTGAAACATCCAATGTCGTGACGATTGAAGATCCCGTCGAGTACCACCTCGATCACACGACCCAGATTCCGATCGATGATCAAAAAGGCAACACGTTCGGAATGCTCCTTCGAAGCGTCCTGCGTCAGGATCCCGATGTCATTCTCGTCGGCGAGATCCGAGATGATGAGACGGCCCGAACGGCGATGCAGGCCGCATTGACCGGACATTTGGTTTTCTCAAGTCTGCACGCCAAGGACTCCATCGCCGCGGTCTTTCGCTTGCTCGATCTCAAAGTCGAGCCGTATCTTGTCGCGAACGCGCTGAACCTCGTTCTCGCACAACGCCTCGTGCGCGTCTTATGCGACGGTTGCAAGCGCGAAATCGCGATGACTCCCGGACAGGCCACCCGCGTCGGACGATTCATCGGAGCGCATACGACCATCTACTCCGCCACCGGTTGCGCGAAATGTCTTCGCACCGGGTATCGAGGTCGTCGCGCGCTGTACGAATTGCTCGACGTGAATGACGGTCTGCGCGACATCATCCTGAACAACCCCTCGATCAACGGGATGAAGAAAGTGATCGAAGAGGGGCTCTTCACCACGTTGCAACAGTCGGGCTGGAAGATGGTCGGTGAAGGTGTCACCACCCTCGATGAAATCGAGCGCGTCGCCGGCATGACCTGATCGGCGAAATCATAATAACCGATGATCCTTCCAAGCGGGGAACTTCCGGCGCCAGCGCCGGACATCATCCGCGTCGACATCCGCTGAAACGCATGCGTCGATTTCGAAACTCTCCGCCACCACCTCGCCCGTCGGCGCAACCGCCATCGATCCGCCCATGAACTCAAGCTTCGGATCGTTCCCCGATCGATTGCAGCCGAACACCCACGCCTGATTCTCGATCGCCCGGGCGATGAGCAGCGCCCGCCAATGCGCCGCCCGCGTTTTCGGCCAACATGCGATCACCGCGAACGCTTCCGCGCCCATCAGCAGCGCTTTGCGAAACAACTCCGGAAACCGCAGGTCATAACAGATGATCGGTGCGATCTTCATTCCGCCCCACTCAAAAACCTCCACCCGATCCCCGGGCTCAAATCCCTCATGCTCCCCTCCCAAAGTGAACGGATGCACCTTCGCGTACTCGCACAACAGATTCGCGTCAGGCCCGAATGCCGTCGCGACGTTCTTGCCCTTGCCGTCGCCTCCGGGCACCGTTCGTCCACCCAAAACGCAACACCCGAATCGTGCGGCGGTCTCCATCAGAAAACTCGATGTGCGACCGTCTCGATCCGCATTCTTGCGTGCATCCATCGAGAATCCCGTATCGAACATCTCCGGAAAGATCACGAGATCCCCTTGTGCGGGGTTTGTCGCCTCCACCAACCTCCGCGCCCGATCGAGATTGCCCGGTCGATCTTCCCACACCGGATTCGTCTGAAAAAGATGCACTTTCATGTGAACATCCTACGTGATCCACATGGATTTCGTACACTCCGCGAGATGAGTCTTGAAACTCCCTGGCCTTCGGTGCTTCTGGCCAGCCGGTCCCCGCGCCGGCGTGAGTTTCTGTCGGCCGCCGGAATCCCGCACCTCGCCGAACATCCCGGATTCGATGACTCGGTCCTCGCCCCCGGACTCGTCTCACCCTCTCGCTTCGTCGCGGCGCTCGCCTACCTCAAAGCATGGGCCGGTGCTCGCCTTCCATCCGCTTCGAACTGTCGAGTGATTCTCGGCGCCGATACGACATGCATTCACGACGATCGCATGATCGGTACGCCGCGTGATGAGGCGGAAGCTGTTCGCATGCTCCATCGACTCTCAGATAGCACGCACGATGTCGTTACGGCAGTTGCCGTGATCGATTCCCGTCAGCGCCGCCGCACGCTGTTCACCGATGCCGCCTCGGTTACCGTCGGCCATCTCACCGAATCAATGATCAATGACTACGTCGCTTCGGGCGCTTGGAAGGGTAAGGCAGGCGCCTACAACCTGAGCGAACGTGTCGCCGCGGGATGGCCACTCCGCTGTGAAGGCGATGAGACGACCGTGATGGGGCTTCCCATGCGCAAGTTGCTTCCGCTGTTGCGATCGATCGCCCGAGATGATGCAACGCATGACCCTGAAGTACATGGGGTGCTGTTGTGATGCTGGCCGCCGGACCGATCGCACCCGCTTGGGCGATTCTTCCCGTCGGGATCCTCGCCCTCATCGTGGTCGGTTTGCATGTCAGCCGAATGCTCCGCACGGACATGCCCCCGAGTCGACGTCGAATTCGGATCGCCAATGGCGTGCTCATGATGTTCACGATCCCGCTCTTTGCGTTCGCGCTCTCGTTGGTCGATCCCGCATCACAGCAAAAACTTTTTGCCATGACGTGGATGCTCAATTTCTGCCTCATGACGCTCATCTTCGGAGTCGCTTGCTTCGATATCCTCAACAACATCAGAATCTATCGGGTCGAGCGCGCGCAGTTGCGACGAGAGATCGCGCGTCCGCGCCCGACACTGAAGCTGACCGATCCCGCAAGTTCTGAATCAGACTCTCGCCTCCGATGAACCCCTCAGGTCCAATTCCTTTCTGGCTCGGCTTCGTACCCTCTTTGCTTTACTCGATCGGCATTCGTTCGATCAATCGCGGATACGACCGCGGCAAGTCGGTCATCACGCTCGACCGCCCCGTCATCTCCGTCGGCAACCTCTCAGTCGGAGGCACCGGAAAAACGCCGCTTTCCATTCACATGCTCCGCTGGCTCTTCGAAGCCGGGCACCAACCGGCTCTCGCGATGCGCGGCTACGGCAGTTCCGACGGTTCGCAAAGCGATGAGGCGCGCCTCTACGCCCGCGAACTTCCCGATCTCGATATCGTCGCCCGCCCCGATCGCCTCACCGGGCTCTTCGAACTGCTCGGCACCGAGCGCGGCGAATCCATCGACTGCATTCTTCTTGATGACGGATTCCAACATCGCAAAATCGCCCGTCAATTCGATGTGCTCCTGATCGACGCGCGTCATCCCCCGATGAACGACCGCCTTCTTCCCGCAGGTTGGCTTCGTGAACCGTTCTCTTCCGTCAAGCGTGCTGACGCCGTCGTCATCACCCATGCCGACTCTCCCGGCGCCGCCTCCGAAATCAAGCTCGCCGTCGAGTCGCATGGCGCACATCCGATCTTCGCCGCCAGTCGTCATGTTTGGACGCAAGTATCCTGCCATGCCGCAGGTGAAACACGCATCGATCCTGTCGATTCGCTCCGAGGTAAGAGCGTCGTCGCCACATGCGCTATCGCGCGCCCCGATGGCTTCATCTCGCGCTTGAAGCAGTTCGCTTCCGTCCGAGACTCGCTGATACTCCGTGATCACGATCCCTATGCGGCCTCGACCGTCAGCCGATTGCTCAGCCTCGCCCGGGAACACAGGGCCCACGCCATCGTGTGTACCGCCAAGGATTGGTCCAAACTCTCAAAGGTCAATCACACTCTGTGGCCGTGCCCGGTTATCGTCCCCGAACTTCAATTGCGATTCGACTCCGGCGAAGCGGAACTCAAGGAGAGATTGCTCCAAGTCGCCGCGACCCCCGTCGAATGATCGGTTCGCATCCCACGCTTAGCCGTGCAACAATACCACGACGATGGACCAACTCCTGAGCGCTCTCAATTCTTGGAAGCCATTCACCGCGCTCGTCGTGGGTGACTTCATGCTGGATCAATACGTGTACGGCGACGCCGATCGCTTGAGCGCCGACGCCCCCGTCCCCGTACTCCACGTCCGACGCAGCGAGCATCGCCCCGGCGGCAGCGCCAATGTCTGTCTCGATCTCGCGGCGCTCCGCGCAAGCGTCAAAGCCTTCGGAGCCACGGGCGATGATCTGCCTGCCGCGCAACTTCGTGAATCTCTCGAAGTCTCCGATATCGATTGTGCCGGCCTGGTGCGCGACGACTCCCGCCCGACGACGCTCAAACAAAATCTCGTCGGTCTCGCGCAGGCTCGACACCCTCAAAAAATGTTCCGCGTCGATTACGAATCGCGCGAAGCGCTGAATCCTCGCACGCTCGACTCACTCCTCGCGGCGTTCGAAGAAGCGCTTCCCGCCTGCGATGTCGTCTGCATCGAGGATTACAACAAAGGTGTCTGTTCCGCGGAAACCTGCCGTCGTGTCATCGATGCCGCCCGCCGATGCAACAAGCCGGTCTTCGTCGATCCGGCCAAACTGACGGATTACTCCAAGTATCGCGGCGCAACCGCGATCACTCCCAATCGCACCGAGGCCGAGCACGCCACCGGAATGCCGACACACGGCGAAGCAAGCGTCGAACACAACACGCTCGTCGCCAAGAAACTTCTTGAAACGCTTGATCTCGAAGCCGTCGTCCTCACTCTCGACAAACACGGTGCGTTGTTGCTCACGCGCGATGGACAAGTCGAATCCGTACCGACCGTCGCTCGTCAGGTATACGACGTGACCGGCGCCGGCGATATGTTCCTCGCCGGTCTCGCTGCTGCGCGGGCCAACCACATCAACTGGCGAGATAGTGTTCGTTTCGCCAATGTCGCCGCCGGTCTCGAAGTCGAAATCTTCGGCGTCGAACCCATCCCGCTCGAACGCGTGCATCACGCACTGCTCGTCCAATCCCGCGGGGCGGAAGGAAAACTGCGCAATCGCGACGAGCTCGCGCTCGAAGTCGCCGCCAATCGCAAACTCGGAAAGAAAATCATCTTCACCAACGGCTGCTTCGATGTCCTGCACGCCGGGCATGTCAGCATGCTCGCCCACGCCGCGGCAGTGGAGGGCTCCAACGGATTCCTCGTTGTCGGCATCAATGACGACGCATCCGTGAAGCGACTCAAAGGGCCGTCGCGTCCGATCAACACCCAGGAAGATCGCGCACGCGTGCTCGGCGCGCTCGAAAGCGTCGGCTGTGTCAGTCTCTTCTCCGAGGACACTCCGATTGAACTGATCAAACTCGTGAAGCCGGATGTGCTCGTCAAAGGCGCCGACTACACGAAAGACAAAGTCGTCGGTCACGACATCGTGGAAGCCTACGGCGGCCGCGTGGAGCTGATGCCGTTGGTTGAAGGTCGCAGCACAACCGCAACCATCGAACGAAGCAAGCGCTAGGAGAGGATCGGCCCTCGCGCTCGAGCCCATTCCCCGACGCCCATGGCGTCTCGCACGCTTTCGGTCTTCCCACTCATGCCTTCTTCAACACTGCCACACCTCGATAGGTTCCCTCGAGAATCTCCTTGGAAGGGGCTTTCATCCAGCCGTCAAGGATGCTCGCGTAGACATTGCGGAAGTCGATCTTGTACTTGAGGTCGCCGTCATCGAGCTCGGTGAGTGACGGATGTTCACCCACCACGCCGGGCTTCACCATCGGGCCGAAGAGATAACAAGGCGCCGCCGTGCCGTGATCCGTACCGCCGCTCGCGTTTTGCGCGACGCGTCGGCCGAACTCGCTGAAACCGAGTGTGAGCACTCGCTTGTCGTTCTCCTGCTTCTTGAGATCCTCATAGAAAGCCTTCACCGAACTCGCGAAGGTGTTCAGCAATCGACCGTGGTTGCCCTGTGCGCCGCCTTGTCCGGCATGGGTGTCGAATCCGCCGAGCGTGACGTAATACACGCGCGTCTTCAATCCGGCACGAATCATCTTGGCGACCATCGCCATCTGACGGCCCAGATCGTTCTGCGGGTATGTGGACAGTGATTGCGCTTCGACGGCCTTTCGAATCAGATCACTTGAAACCTGTGCATCCAGCGCAGTCTTCATCAAAAACGCCGCGTTGGAGTTCTTCTCGTGATCCCCGGAAGCGCCCTTGCGATTGATGGCGTCATACGGATCTCTCAACGCCTTGTGAATCTCCTTGCCCGACCACTTGAAAAGCTCGGCGGATTCGAAGCTCACGGGCTTCACAAGCCGTCCTTGCATCGAGAGCGGTGCATTGCGACCGATGGCGATGCCTGCGGGACCCGCGCCGGTGTCCGCTGAACCGTCGGGCGTTCCGCTCTCACCCTTGCCGTATCCGCAGCATTGGCTGTCGAAGTAACGTCCGAGCCAGCCGTCGCCCGTCGCGCTCGTGTCGGCGGTGTGCCAGATATCCATCGATTTGAAGTGCGAGCGATTCGGATTCGGATAGCCGACGCCCTGCACGATCGTCACCATGCCGTTGTCGTACATCTCCTTCATCGCGGTCATCTGCGGATGAAGTCCGACGCCGTCCGCGCCGCTGAGTTTCAGCACTTCGCGCTCGGGAATGCCGATCGACGGACGCGCTCGGTAGTACTGCGGCATGCCGAACGGAACCACCGTGTTCAGTCCGTCGTTGCCGCCGCCGAGTTGCACGATCACCAGCACGTGATCATCCGGCACGCCCGGAAGACTCGACAAACCGCCCAAAGCACTCGTCATCGCGTTCGCGGTCGAATCAATGAACGCAGGCAAACTCGCCGCCGCCGAAGCCAGCAACATCCCGCGGCTCAGAAACTGTCTTCTTGTGTACGTGCTGTCTTGAGACATGTCGAACCTCCGTGGTTCCGTGTGTTAGCAAAGTTGATATTCGGGCATTGAAGTGATCAGCAAAACCAGGCCGGTCAGCGTGTCGCGGTCGACACGGTCACCCGTCGCGCGCAAGAACTCACGAAGCGGTTCCGAAGCGTGTGATGGCGCATGTCCGAGCGTCAGTCGCATCATGTAATCAGCCACCGCCGTCGGATCTGAGGCCTTCCCCTCCGCCTGCAATTCCGACAACAATCCCGTCGGGTCGTATCGCTGCTCATCGGCGTTCGCGTCGTAACCCTGGGGTTTCTTGCCCGTCAGCAAATACGCCATGATGTTCTGTCGGACAAAGAGCGTCGAAGTGTTGATCCAACTGCGCCCGCCTTCCCATCCCTTCACGCTGGGCGGGAAGAAAATGTTCTGACCCATCAAGTCGAGTGCGTCCGTAAGAATCGAAAGATCTCTCGTCGGCGTGTTGAGCGATCTCGCCGCGCCGACGACCAGGACCACCGGACTCTTGATCTGCTCGTTCATGAACGTCGGCGAATAGAAGTGCTCGCTCATGAAAAGCTTCTTGAGCATCGGCTTCATGTCGTACTTCGCCGCCAAGAGCGCATTCGACATCGACTTGATCGCCGCGCGCTGTTCGTCGGGCAGCGTCTTGCTTCCGCCGCGCTCCGCCGGAGGAACATCGGAGCAGAAAAATCCATACACGCGTTCGGCGATGTACTGACTGCATTCGCGTCGCTCGAGAATCGCGCGAACGAACCCGTCTCCGTCGAAATTGCCCTTCTTGCCGAAAATCGTCTTCTCGCCCGTGTCGTGATTGTTGCGTTGAAACACGAAGTCGTCATCAACGAAGGTGTAGCCCGTCAGCGCCCGCGCACCCTCTTTGATGTCGTTCTCCGTGTAGTTGCCGATGCCCAGCGCGAACAACTCCATGATCTCGCGCGCCAGGTTCTCGTTCGCGCGTCCCTTCCGGCTGTCGTTGTTGTCAAGGTATGCCAACATCGCCGGATCGCGGATCAACTCGAACAACATCTGTCCGAAATTGCCCGTCGCGTTCCGTCGGAACATCTCGTTCTGCTTCAGCATGTGAAACGAGTTCTCGATCGTGCGATAGCTCGTCGCAAGTAAGCCGTGCCAGAACAGCGTCATCTTCTCTTCGAGCGGCCGCGGCGTTTCAATCATCCGCTTCAGCCACCACTTTTGCATCTCAGCCATCTGTCGACGATCGTCACGCTCCCTCGCCTGCCGCTCGTTCCGGAACTTCGCCAGAACATCTTCATTCTGCGAGCGGCGCGCCGCCGCTTGGGCCGCTCGCTCCTCTTCCGTCGCAGGCCGCATGATGTCCTTGTCGAACTCCGAAAAGCTCGGCGGATCACCTTCGATCCGCGTGCCCTCCAGTAATGTGTCCACGGACTTCTCAGGCCCCCAACTCACGAGCTTTTGAATCTGCGTCGGAGTGCCGCCGAAACCCGCGCGCCACAGCAGGTGTCGTGCCTGCGCGTATCCGAAGTCCGGGCCCGCGATCTCACCCAATCCGCTCTTGGATTTCGATTGTGTTTTGCTTCCCGGTTGCATCATCGTCAAACCTCACTCCGATTCCGGTGATCGTTCATCCACCCACTTATCCAAACGCACATCGACGACTCCTTATTGCGTCGAACCACGTGTTTGGTTCAATCGCGATGGAGATCGCCGGACGCCCCTTCCGGATCGCCTGTCGACACCAGTATCTATCGGATCAGAGGCTCGTCAACCTCTTCTCAGGGGAATCGTGTTCAGCCCTGCTTCCCGCACAGAAAGCTCAGGCGGCGGGCATACACCGCCGTAAACGTGAAGGCCGCCAACATAAGCGCGCCGTTGGCCTGATGGGCCGTTCGCAAAAGCGCCTGCCACTCGGTCGGAGCCTGAACTTCACGCCCGCCCATGAACAGCGTCATCCATCCGAGCAGGAACTGCACGCCAACCAAGATCACCGCGATGCGGCCGGCGCGATGCAGACTCTTCACCAAAGGATGAGATCGATGCTCCTGAGCAATCCCCGAAGCCATCGAGCCGCCGATCACCCCGAGCACCAAGACCACGACCGAGAACCCCACGTGCGTCCACAATGCATGGCTGCCTCCCGGCCCGTCGCGGAAGTGTCGATACAGCGCGCCAAAGAACAACTGCACGATCGATGCGTGAACCGCGGCGCCCGTGAGCGCACGAATTCGACGATGATTCGCGATCGCCGGAACCGCAGCCGGATCCTGGAACGAACGAGAAAGCGCACCGCAAATCACGCAGAACGATGCGAAGATCACCTGCGCGGAAACACCGTGAAACAGCGCGAGCAAACGCGCATTTTCGATTACTCTCATCGCACCGAGAAGTCCCTGCGCCACCACGAGAAGAAACACGATCGATGTCAGCACCTTGACCCAGCGTCGACGCTCACGCGCAAGCACCCAGATCGCAAGTGCCAAAGCGCTCAGCCCCGTGAGCGCGCCGAACAATCGATGCGCATGCTCGAGATAGATCGCCGTGTACTCCTCGCCGATCGCCGGCTGAACGCGCGGCCCCAGCGGATATAAGAACATATTCGTTCCGAATGTGTTGGGCCAATCCGGCACCGCCATGCCCGAATCCGTGCTCGTCACAAGTCCGCCGACGAACATCAGTGGCGCGGCGATCCGAATCGTCGCCTTCGCCATCCCGAAGCTCGTCCCCGCCCCGCAGTCGCATCCGCAGCGCACGACTCGTGAAATCTCAGCGCCCGCCCAACCGAGAATCGATCCTGACGCGATAAAGCCCAGTGCAATCCATGGTGCATTCGGAACCGTGTCACCCGCCGAGGTGCCGCCGCCTTCCGCCGGTTGAACGAGCTTTGAACCCAGAATCAAAAGCCCGATGACACTTGAAAGCGCCCCCATCAGCATCCCTGAGAGCCGGACGCGTGCCGCCGGCATTCCCATTGACGCGCAGGCCATGCTGATCACCCAGACCGCCAAAACAATCAGAAGTGCATGTCTTTCCTGAAGTTGCAGCCAAGGGAGGTGTGTGATGTACCAGGTCAGCCAGAGCGGAGCTGAAACGTAAAACGCCCCCTGGACTGCGCAGGCCATCACGCCGGGAGTGCCGCACAAAGACCGATCGGATTCAGATACGGTACTCATCGATCAAGCTCCTCTTGTCATCGCGGCCTGTTGAGAATCAATCTCAGTTACGGCTCTGCAGGAAACCGGTGTGGAAACAATACGCCCGAACGCGAGAAATTACGCTCCAACAGAAAAAACAGTTTCGCCTTCGCTATCATCATTTCGCCGTTTCGGCGGCTGGTTCGGTTCATGTGAGCAGAAGGTACGGTCCCGCGCCGCGCCTGACGTTGTAGTCAGCGCCCGCAGGCCCCGGAAAGAGGAGCCCGACAGTGTCGGTAATCTTCCCGAAGTGGATGAACGTGCTTCCGACGGTGCTCGCGCTTGGCGCGGCTGGCGGAGCGACAACCGTGGTCGGTGGTTTTTGGTACTACGCCACTCCGAATTACTTTGATGTCGGCTACATGCCGCATCAACCCGGCCTCGCGGGCTTCAGCCATCAGATTCACGCCGGCAAACTCGGCATGGACTGTCGCTACTGCCACTCGAAGATCGAGAAGGCCAGCGAAGCCAACATTCCCAACGTCGATACCTGCTACGGCTGCCACGCCGACGGCAAATTGCAAAAGCTCGCCGACTCCGACTCGCACAAGCAGCGCACGGAATTCATCCGCGAAGCCATGCTCAACGACAAACCCATCGAGTGGAATCGTGTGCACAAATTGCCCGATTACGTTCGCAATTTCCCGCATGCCGCGCACATCCGCGCTGGTGTTTCTTGCTTCTCGTGCCATGGTGAAATCAACACCATGCCCGAGGTCTACCAGAAAGAACCGCTCTCGATGAGTTGGTGCCTGGATTGCCATCGCAATCCGCAAGCCAAGGTCGTCGAGCCCGATCGCGTCACGCAGTTGCAGTGGGTGAAACAACATCTGGCCGAACGCGCCGCCGCCGGCGATGCGGGAGTCGGCCAAGGCGCCGACATCGTCACGCGTTTGCAGATCCACGCGCCCGAGAATTGCGGCGCCTGTCACTATTGATCCCGGGATCAATTGTTTCATCATATTACGATTTGTTCGAAAAAATAACAAAGGGGCCGAAGCCCCCGGGGCACGAAGCACATGAGCCACGATCAATGTCCGACAACGACGCACGGTGAGAAGAAAAAGCCCGGCAAGTCCGAGCTCGCCGCGACTCCGCGCTCCTTGACGCGCATGAGCGGTATGCCCGTCTGGCGCAGCGCCGACGAAGTCGCCGATCGCCCCGCGTTCCGCGATTTCCTTGAGCGCGAGTTCCCCGCCGGCGCTTCCGAACTCTCCCGCGCCGAGTGGAACGACTCGAACGGCTCGGGTGACTCCCGCCGTCACTTCCTCAAAATCATGGGCGCTTCATTCGCGCTCGCCGGCGCCGCGACGATTCCCGGTTGCCGTCGCCCCGATCACAAGATCCTGCCGTTCAATAAGCACCCCGCCGAGGAAGTGATCCCCGGCGAGTCGATGTTCTTCGCCACAAGCTTCGCCCGTCCCGACGGCGGCGCCGAAGGCCTGCTCGTCGAATCCATCGACGGTCGCCCGACCAAGATC
>JBKDPX010000030.1:0-2333 GCA_046342165.1 Phycisphaerales bacterium
TCGAGCAACTTGCATTCGGAATGTTCGTGCACTGGGGCCTCTACTCCCAGCTTGGTAAAGGTGAATGGGCCAAGAAACAGTACGGAATAGGCTACGAGGAGTACTCGAAGCTTTTGCCTACCTTCGACGCCAAAGAGTTCAGCGGGAGGGAGCTTGCGAAAGTCGCGAAGAGCGCGGGGATGAAGTACATCACACTGACGAGCCGGCATCACGACGGCTTTTCACTCTACGACACCCGCGGGCTGTCGAACTACGACGTGACAAACACGCCCGCGAAACGAGATTTGATTCTCGATTTCGTCACTGGATGCCGCGAAGAAGGCATCGTGCCGATGTTGTACTGCACAACGCTCGACTGGACGGACAAACGATTCAACGAAGACTGGGATGGATATCTCAAATATCTTCGCGATTCGGTCGAGTTGCTCTGCACCCGCTACGGAGAGATCGGCGGATTCTGGTTCGACGGCAACTGGTCCAAGCCGAACGCGGATTGGAAGGAAAGCGAGCTCTACGCCGTTGTCCGCAAGCATCAACCCGAAGCGATGATCATCAACAACACCGGCATTGATTTCCACGGCGCCCGCGGCCATCCGGAAGTCGACAGCACGACATTCGAGCGCGGTCGTCCACAGCCGGTGGATCGCCGCGGCTGGCCCAAGTATGTCGCAGGCGAAATGTGCCACACGCTGAACTTTCACTGGGGTCTGGGCGCGAAAGACTACAACTATCTCTCACCCGCTCATGTCATCGAGGAGTTGTGTCGCTGTCGACGCGCCGGCGCAAACTTCCTGTTGAATATCGGGCCTCTCGCAAGCGGACGAGTTCCCGATTACGAACGAGCGTTGCTCGCGAAAGTCGGCGATTGGATTCGTGAGTTCGCGGGCGAACCGATGTACAAAGGTAAACTTGCGGCCATCGGTGACGAAGAGGACTTTGCACTCGCACACATCGATGAGAGCGGGAAAAAGCATGTTGCGTTTTTCTGCTTCAACAGCACCCCCACCGCCGACACGCGTGTTCATCAAACCGCGCGCGGCTTCGGCAAGCGAGTCTTCCGGGAACTTTCGGGCTCCGCTTCAAACCTCGTCTGGACGGATTGCGGCGATGGTGTCGCCATCACGCAATCGGGATCGGAGATCGCTCTCGAATCGCCGAAGTACAAAGAGGGCACAAACCCGGTCGTTCGCGTGGCCAAGGGCGATCTGAACTGATACCCATCAGACGGGGAGTTCCAACCAAGGCCCTTCGCACGGAGGCTTGACGCCCGTCCACGCCTCAAACTGGGCGCGCGCTTGAGCGAGGAACATTCGATCTCCCGTGATCGTCGGCATCCCGCGTGAAACAGCCGCCGCAATCAACGGAGTGCTCCGCGGCGTGTACACCGTATCGAAGATACATGTCTTGGCATCAAACAGAGCGAACTGCGATGATTCAACAGGACTCTGATCCGGAGCAGGCCCGCCCGCCATTCCGACCGGCGTGCAATTGATCACGAGATCGGCCCGGCATGACGCGACGGTTTCCCACTCCACGGTGGCAATCCCGAATTCCCGCGCAAGCTCCGCGGCACGCGATGCATCTCGCGCTGATACAACAATCGACGAGTTCATTTTTCGAAGCGCGACGATTGCTGCGCGCGCCACTCCTCCGGCGCCGAGAATCAAGACTCGGGTAGCGGGCATATCGCGAACACATTCTCGAATAGCGAGCACATCCGAGTTCAGTACGCGAACGATATCGCCATCGCGGACAATCGTGTTCGCCGCTCCCGCTTGAACCGCATCATCATCGAGTTTCCATCCACATTCCGCAGCCAGGCGAAGCAGATTCACCTTATGCGGCAGCGTCACGCTTGCCCCACGGAAATCCAACCTTGCGTCTTCCAGCATCTCCGTGACGGAAGCCTTGAAACTCAAATAGGAAGCTTCCTCGTCATCGAACGCCGCGACCGGCAACGGCAAATACACGCCATCAAAGCCGACCGACTGAAAGCCGGCGTTGTGCAACAACGGACTCTTGGAATGGCCGACAGGCCAACCGATCACCCCGTACACCTTGGTCTTGGAGTTGATGGCGCGAAAGTTGTACATCCCGAACAAATCGGCGATGGTCGGCTGTCCGGGGGCGGTTACTTCAGCGGGCCGCAACGCGGCGAAGGTCAGGAATCCGCCGAACTTCGGCGCGAGCACTCTGGAGATCAGTCCGAACTCACCCATCGCAAGGGAGATCATCGGGCGATCACTCGCTCGCGGCAGATGGAGCGCCTCTAATGCGTCACGGAGGTTGCGAGCGAGAAAGGCCACCTTCAGCACAGCCGCCGCGGGTTGCTC
>JBKDPX010000031.1:0-2192 GCA_046342165.1 Phycisphaerales bacterium
ATCGGAATCAAGCTCGGTCCGTTTACCTTCGGCGTAGGCCGTTTGGCTCCGACCGTGGATCTGCGGACTCTGCCGATACCCGACCTGATTTTGATCAGTCACGCGCACTTCGATCATCTCGATCAACCGACGCTGGCCAGATTGGCGGGTCGTGAAACAACGGTCATCACGGCTCCCGGAACCAAAGGATTGATTCCTTCCGGATTTTCTCGTGTCATCGAATTGCCTTGGCAACGCTCGATCCGTTTCGGCGGATTGTCGATCGGCGCGATGACGCCCGCGCACTGGGGCGCGCGAACGGTGTGGGATCGACATCGAAGCTACAATTCTTATGTTATTGAACATGAGCGCGGCAAGGTGTTGTTCGCCGGCGACACCGCGCTGACCTCCGAGTATGAAAAGGTCAGAGGCGCGGATCTCACCATCTTCGGCATCGGCGCGTACGACCCCTGGATCACCAATCACGCGACACCGGAGCAGGCATGGGAGATGCACTCCTCGGCGCGCGGACGATTGATGTTGCCGATGCATCACTCGACGTTCAAGCTGAGTGACGAACCCGCCGACGAACCGCTGCGGCGATTGATGACCGCTGCCGGAAGCGATGCGCATCGCGTGGTGGGTACGACACTGGGACGGTTCGTGTCGATCGATCAGCGGTAAAAGAGTCGGCACTTCACGGGCGAGCCGCTTTCCTCGAAGATCATAAGTTCATTGGGTTGTTTTGTGCGCAACAGCGGATGCGGAATGTGATACGCGGACTGTCCGTCGATGCGTTTGCCGTTCACACCCGTAAAGAACCGACAGAGGTGCTTGCCGTTGATGTAGATCTGGCCCTTGCCGCAGCCGCTGAGATCGAGGTACATCGGACAATCCGTCTCCTGCGGCGTGAACGTCGCCTTCCACCATTTGGGGCCGACCGACTTGTCGGTCTTGGCGGCGACGAACGAGGAGGCCGCGGGCGGCTCCCATTTCGCGAAAGCCATCTCGGAGCCGGCGCAAAGCGGTTCAAGTCCTTCGTGGAAGTTGACCGCAGACATAATGTCCCGCAGTTCGGATTCTTCGACGCCGGCGGAGATCGGAACGAAATGCAACTGCGATCCGTCCTTGGCGATTTGTTCCGCGGTGATAACGACGTAACCGGGTCCGGAGCCGTCGACATACGAAAGAGTCTTACCGCCGAGCATGAGGAATCCGGCGGTTTTGACATCTCGAAGTCCGACGATCACGGGAGTCTTGCGACGATGGTTGACGTTCCACAAGACCCGAGACGAGGATGTGGTATCGCCTTCAGTGACGCCCCACAGCGGCGACTTGAGCGGCAGAATCTCCACCGGATCGGAGGAGACCACTTTGGGTGCACCGAACTTCAACGGCGCGACCTCAAATGCCTCTCCAAAGATGCCCTTCTTCTCGCCGAGGAATGCACCAGCGCTGTATCTTCCGAGGTTCTCGGCCAACACCACGACCGTGTTGGCGCCCTTGGCGAGTTGAATGTTCGCCGTTTCAGCGGCGCCGGGGCCGTATCCGACCGAACCCGAAGGCTTGCCGTCGATGAATAACTGCAGTCGATCGGAGGCCGCCGGGAACAGCACCTTGGCTTTGCGAGACGCCGCGGAGTTCAGCGTCAATCGATACCATCCGTATCCGGCGGGACAACCCAAGACGGACATGTCCGCGGGCCCGGAGATCGAGGCGAATCTCGCACCCGAGCCGGATTGATACTCGGCGCAAGCGCTGACCGTCCAGTTGCTCATCGCAACGGTGTCGCCACTGCAAGAACCATGTGATCTTGATTCAACCATCACCTGTCGGATCACGCCGTCCGCGCCTGCGCGCGTGAATGTCTTGACGCCGGCCGGCAACACGGGGAATCCTTCAGGAGTGATGCCGCTCACACCGATCAGCGCCGCATCGTCGCCGATGAACACCGAATCGATCTGATCCTCGTTGGCGATGATGATCGTGAGTCCTTCGTGATCCACCGTCATCGGCATCTTGCCCGAGGCGGGCACGATGACTTCGAGCGGGGAGCGATTGACAGACAGAACACCCTTTGAACCTGCGGGACCGTAGCAGACGAACACCTGTCCCACGGCGGCGAAGGCGTTGAGGTTGCAGTAATCGATGTGCGCTTTCGGACTGACATTCACATCGACGAGACACCACGCAACTGCCTGTTGACCCAACGC
>JBKDPX010000032.1:0-12760 GCA_046342165.1 Phycisphaerales bacterium
GGCTCGGCGACGAGTTCGGTCGCGTTGGTCGCGAAAGACATCGCACAGCAGACGCTGGATCGCATGGAGTCGGGGTTGAAGATCGATCAGTGTGCGATCGAGCAGGTCATCGCGCCGTTGTGGGTGCGTCGAGACTTTGAGAAGGTCGCGGCCGCCGTTTCACAAGCCGCGAAGGCGCGCGATCGCGCGCAAACCGATCGAGCGGCACGATTGAACGAAGTCGGCGGACGCACCGCGGCTTTCTTGGTCGGTGAGTCGACGGACACTCGCCGAGTGACGGGATTGATCACGCTGTACGAAAACGCGATCGCTTCGGGAGATGTGGCGTCACAAGACGTCGCGCTGGCGAATATCGAAGCGCTGCTTGAGGGACGGCCTGTCGAGATCGCAGTGGAGGTCCGCGACGCTTCAGGCGCGTGGATCAAGGCCAACGAGCTCGTGCAGGGCGACTCCAGCGGAGAAGTGGCGACGAGGCTGCAAGAGGCGCGTCGCTACCGCGCGGAGGTCGTGAATCAGGCGCGCACGAGATTGGTTCGTTTCGATGCCAAGCTCGCGCAGTACAACGCCAATCCGATGTTGATGATTCAGCGCGAATGGTCCACGGCGATGCGTGAATTCCTGGCGCGTGACAGCGTGCAGGTGATGCTGCTTCCGCCGGGCGCGACCACGGTCACGCTGGGCATCAACAGCGATCCAGACATCCTGAAGGAAATCGATCAGGCCCGCCGCTTGAGAGAGAACGAAGAGATCCAGCGCATCCGCATGGAAGAGCTTCGCAAGGGCGAGTACAAGACTCAGACGGATTTGCAGGAAGTTCCGAGTTGATTCGCGACGCCATCGCGGCGTGAAGGTGACGTATGACGCAGATGCAGATGGTCACGAAGCAGTCGGGCGCTCGCAAGGGTGATCCCGTCGTCGCCGTTCAGCAGGTCACGAAGGTCTTCAAGGACTTCTGGCAGCGTGATCGCGCGCGCGCGGTGAATCAGCTTTCGTTCGAGGTGTATCCGAAGGAGATTTTCGGATTGCTCGGTCCGAACGGATCCGGCAAGAGCACCACGATCAAGATGATTCTGGGCTTGCTTCGCCCGTCGTACGGCCGCATCGCGATCTTCGGGAAGAGTCCGACCGACGTCGCCGTCAAAAGCCGCATCGGATACTTGCCCGAAGAGTCGTACCTCTACGGATTCCTGAACGCGCGCGAGACGCTTGAGTATTACGCCAAACTTTTCGAGATCGATCGCCGCACCCGCGAGCGTCGCATCGATGAACTGCTGGACATGATCGGTCTCGCCTCGGCGCAGTTCCGACCCGTGCGCGAGTACTCTAAGGGCATGCAGCGCCGTATCGGCATCGCGCAGGCGCTGATCAATGATCCCGACTTCCTAATCCTCGACGAACCCACGACGGGACTCGATCCCATCGGCACGCGTCAGGTGAAGGATCTCATTCTCGAACTCGGAAAGCGCGGCAAGACCGTTTTGCTGTGCAGTCACTTGCTCGCGGACGTCGAGGACTGCGTGGATCGTCTCGTCATCCTGTACGGCGGTCAAAAGCGCGCCGAAGGAACGTGTGATGAGTTGCTCGTCTCCCAGGATCGCACGACGATAGAGACTGATGAACTCGACGAAACAACCATCAATGAAATCGATCGCGTCGTGCGTACGCGAAGCGGCGGCGAGAAGAGCGTGCGTCGCGTCGCCAAGCCCCGTCAGTCGCTCGAAGAACTCTTCCTCGACATCGTGGAGCGCGCGAAGGCCGAGCAGATCGCGACTTCCGGCGCCACCGCCGGCGGCGAGACCGCATCGTTCCTCAAGGGCGAAAGCGAAGGCGCCGCGTTGATCGAGGGTTTGGTGAACGCATCCGCGCAGAACGCGACGCCGGCGACCGTGCAAGCGCCCGGCCCGCAGACGCCCGTCGGTCCGGATACAAACGTGATCGCGGACCTCATCAAGCCCAAGCAAGAGGATGCCGCGCCGATGGCGGCTCAAGAACCGAGCAAGCCGTTGCCGACGCAGGGCGTCGATCTCTCGGTGATCGGTTCGTTGATCGAGAATCCGCAGGATGACGGAGGGAAGAAGGCGTGACCCTTCGCGAGCGGCTGAGTCGGCTCGATCATCTGCAGCGGACGACGATCTTCAAAGTCGTCGCGAGTGGCGTCGTCGTCGCACTCGCGTTGATCGCGGTCATTGGTTATGCGGTCCGCCAAAACATGCCGTCCGGAAACGGCGAATCGCTTTATGTCATGCCTCCGGAGGATGCGCCCGTCGTTGTGGATCCGCAGGCTTCGCCGGAGGAAATGCAGGCGCAAGACGCCGCCGCGCAAATGCAGCGCGTGATGCGGAGCAACGAGGCCGCGACGGAACGCATTCTCAACGACGTTCTTGCGGCGCGACAGGATTGGGGCGGTTTCGCCGGTGGCGTGATCGTGGTCGCGGCGTTGTGTTTGGCCGTGATCTGGATGGGTCTTGCGTTGACCTACCTGGCGGTAGTGATCTGCGCGGGAGTGATCGTGTGGCCGCTGAGCATGATCGAGGCGACGCGGACTTTCTCGATCATCGGCGCGGGTTGCGCGTTGCTGACGCTTGCGTTCGCGGCATTGTTGCGCGGGGCGAATCTGTTGCTGTCGGCGTCCAACCCGATTCTGGCTGTCGCCAGAAACACGCTCGCCGAGGCCGTTCGTATGCGTGTGGGCATCATGTTCATCGTGATGCTCATCTTCGCACTCGCCGCGTTGCCGACGCTTCTGGACGATCAACAGCCGCTTCGATATCGCATCCAGAGTTTTCTGCAGTACAGCGTCGGAGGGTCGTTCTGGATGACAGCGCTCCTGGTGCTGAGTTTCGCCACCGCGAGCGTGTGCTTCGAACAGCGTGACAAAACGATTTGGCAGACGATCACCAAGCCCGTGACTCATGCCCAATACCTGCTCGGCAAGTGGGTGGGTGTCGTGACGCTCGCGGCGGTGTTGCTGATGGTGTGCGGCGCCGCGATCTTCATGTTCACCGAGTATCTGCGCGACCAAAGAGCGCAAGGCGAATCCGAGGCGTACGTCGCGAAGGAAGGCGGCGGTTTGACCGAAGACCGCAAGGTGCTCGAGATGCAGGTGTTGACCGCGCGCGAGAAGGTGATGTCCTCGGAGCCTGAGGTTGACGAGGAGCAGTTCGCCAAGAACCTCGAGGAGCGCGTGCAGCAGGAGATCGCATACCTGTCGCAGTACGACGATGCGACGAGGGAACTGCGCGTTCAGCAGGAACAGGAGATTCGCGAGCGTCTTTCGGAGGAGTTGAGAAAGTCGATCGGCGTCGCATATCGGGCGATCGCGCCGGGTGGCGAGCGCATCTATCGATTCGAGGGCTTGCTGGACGCCAAACGCGAGAATCGTCCCGTGATTCTGCGCTTCAAGGTCGAAGCCGGCTCCAACATGCCGGACCAGCTCTATCGCTTGACGTTGCAGTTCCCCAACAACTATCCGTTCGTAGAAACCGTCGGTCTCAATCAGTTCCACACCATCGAGCTGTTGCCAACGGTGATTGATGAGAACGGACTGCTTGAACTTCGAGTTCAAAACGGTGATTCTTTGAGCGGCCGCATGAACCCGGAGACGTTGATCTTCTCGAAGGACGGACTCGAGGTGACGTACTCGGTCGGCGGGTATCGGATGAACTACCTGCGGGTGATGCTCGTGTTGTGGATCAAACTCGGCTTCCTCGCGATGATCGCGATCTGCGCTTCAACGGCGCTGTCGTTCCCGGTCGCATGTCTGGTGTCCTTCACGGTGTTCCTGTCGGCGGAAGGTGCGTCATTTATTCTCGGTGCGCTTGAGGTGTATCAGACCGAGGGTGACAAAGGCGAGATGTTGCTGATCCCGACGATCATCAGTTACGTCGCGGATTCGGTCGCTTCGACTTTCAAGATTTACGCGGATCTTCAGCCCGTGCCACGTCTCGTCGGCGGCTTGCTGTTGTCGTGGGGCAGTGTGGTGATGGGCGCCGCGGTGTTGATGTTGATGACGACGGTGTTGTACGTCGCATCGGTGATCGTCTTCAAACGGCGCGAACTGGCGACGTATTCGGGGCAGTAAGAGGAATCGATGCTTCGCGAGACACGGACACAACTCATCGCAGGAATCGCGGCGCTGGCCTGCCTCGCGGGCTCGGCTTATCTGTCCGTGAAGATGACCACGATCGCAGGTCGCGCGCGCATGACCGCGACGGATCGCGTCGAGGAATCCGCATCGTGGGAAGTCTCCGCGGGCATCGCGATGGGTGCGTTCCGCGGGTTGTTCGTGAACATGTTGTGGATCCGCGCCAACGACATGAAGGAAGAGGGAAAGTTCCACGAGGCCGTGGAACTCGCGAGCGCGATCACGAAGTTGCAGCCTCGCTTCCCGCGCGTGGGGGTCTTCCATGCATGGAACCTCGCGTACAACATTTCCGTCGCGACGCAAACCAGCGCCGAGCGTTGGGATTGGGTCAATCAGGGAATCCGCATCCTGCGTGACAAGGGAATCCCGGCGAATCCCAACGACATGCTCTTGCATAAAGAGCTGAGCTGGATCTTCAATCATAAAATCGCCGGCTACACCGACGATGCGAACGGGTACTACAAGCGTCGCTTCGCCGCGGAATGGACCGTCGTGCTCGGGCCGCCGCCGAAGAGCGGGCCGGAAATGCGCGACCGCAACAAGGCGATCGACGCGTATGCCAACTGGCTCCAGCAGTTGGTGGATGCGCCCGGTTCGGTCGATGAGTTGGTGAAGGCGAATCCGGAAGTCGGCACCTTGCTGAAGAGACTGGGTGATGAGGCGAACATCACGGATCTGGGCATGACGTTGCTCGATCGATATGAGATCTTCCAATGTGTGCGGACGTCTTCGCGTCGCAAGCTCTGGGAATCGGATCCCAACTTTGATCGCCAGAACTATTTCCGAGCGCTCGGAGCATTGGTGGAGGACCCCGCGTTCGCGGATGCGTGGCCTCCGTTGTTGAACTTCGTGCGATCGAAAGTGCTTCGTGAGAAGTATCACATGTCGCCTTCCGACATGGTGCGCTTCACCCGCAAGTACGGCCCGATGGATTGGCGCCACCCCAGCGCGCACACCGTGTATTGGGCGCAAAAGGGAGTCGAAGGCGGCCTGTCGCGCGTTGATGAGGAAAACAAACGCGACTACGACTTCATCAACACCGATCGCATGGTGGCGCAGGGTGTTCAGGAACTCTTCCGTTCCGGCGAACTCTACTTCGACTTCCTCGCGACACGCACGCGGTTGGATGCGCCCGAAGGCGCCGAGGCGCCCCCCACATGGCAGGGCATGCCCAATGTTCACTTCGCGGCGACGTACGGCGAGATCCTTGAGGAGCTCTCGTCCCGTTCGTGGGCTGACAATCGCCTGGATCGCGGATTCAGACCCTATGTCAACGGTTACGAGAACTTTCTGCGTGACGTGATCTGCTTCCACTATCGCCGCGGCGAGCGCGCAAGAGCCGAGGAATGGCGCACCCGACTGCGCACCATGCCGGGGCGAAATGTCCACGATCCGGGTTGGATCGCTGAGGAAATGCTCCCGCTTGATGAGTGGGTGCAGCGCGAACTGAATGATCGCTTCACCTCGCCGTATGTGGCGATGGCACAGATCTCGGGCGCGTTGCTGTCCGCGTATGCATCGGGACTGCTCGCGGGTGATGACGAGTTGTTCCTCGCTCAGTTCCGATACGCCGCGCTCGCGCATCGCTTCTACATGGAGGAGCAATTGCGCGGCAACGTGATCAACCGCGAGACGATGCGCATGGAGCAGTTCGAGCGCAACTTCCAGCTGATGGCCGCCAATACCTTCTTCCAATTCCTCATGACGCTGGATGCGGATGACGCGGAACGCGTGTACAACGGCGCTCCGGATGATCTCAAGGGTTGGGTCTATGACCCGCTCGCGAATCAGTATCAGGCGATGATGGACGAGGCGGCATCGAAGGATCTCGCGCGCCCGTTCGATCGCGTCTTCCCGCCGCCGCCGAATCTGGACGAGTGTCGCGCCGAGCGCGCGCGCATCGCCGCCGAACGCGCCGCGGCGACTCCTCGCGCCGTCGAGAGCAAGTGAGTCGGTTCACATTGAACTCAGCAGTGCATCCGCCTGTCGATAGCGTTCCAGCGTCGCGTTGACGACATCGGGAGGCAGCGCCGGTCCCGGTGCTTGCTTGTTCCACGCACCTACGCGAACCAACTCTTCAAGCCACTCGCGAAGGTATTGCTTATCGAAACTCTTCTGCGCTTTGCCCGGTGAGTAAGAGTCCGCGGGCCAGAAGCGACTGCTGTCGGGAGTCAGCGCTTCATCGACGAGGATGAGTTCTTCACCGTGCGCGGTGTCCACGGTTCCGAATTCGAACTTCGTGTCGGCGATGATGATGCCTCGACTTTGCGCATGCTTTGCCGCCGCTTCATAGATGCGAAGGCTGAGATCTCTCAATGTCCGCATCGTCGTTTCACCGACGATTTCGCAGGCACGATCGAACGAGATGTTCTCATCGTGCTTGCCGAGTTCCTCCTTCGTGGCCGGAGTGAAAATCGGCTGGGGCAGGCGATCGCACTGTCTGAGTCCTGCGGGGAGTTTCACGCCACAGAGCGACTGTGATTGTTGATATTCCTTCCAACCAGATCCTTCGAGATATCCCCGCACGACACATTCGATGGGAACAACCCGGGCCTTGCGCGCGATGGTTGCGCGGCCTTTGAGTTGCTCACGTGTGGT
This sequence comes from Phycisphaerales bacterium, assembly GCA_046342165.1. Taxonomy (GTDB): domain Bacteria; phylum Planctomycetota; class Phycisphaerae; order Phycisphaerales; family UBA1924; genus JBEIUO01. The sequence continues at coordinate 6,743 of JBKDPX010000032.1, forward strand.
GCCTCCGGGCGGGAACGCCTCGTCTCTGATCGATGAGATGTCGGTGCTGATCAAATGAGTCTTGCAGATCCCCGTCTGCTCAACGAATCGGAGCCAAAACGTCGAGAGATGCGTGAGAATCCGTCCTTTGTCCGCGATGGCGGTGGGCATCACCACGTCAAAGGCCGAAATCCGATCTGATGCAATGATCAGTAGTGCATCCTTGCCGTTGTCGGCGCCGGGCAAGGTGTACACGTCTCGGACTTTGCCGCGACGCAGTCCCGGAAGTGCCAGAACGGAAGTGTGGAGGCCTTCGACAACGCTTTGCATGCCGAAGAATACGGGGATGATGGCGAGGGAGTCGCTTGATTTCGCCGTGCAAGGTCAATCGAAAGACGCTACCCTGGTGGTATATGTTCGGGGCCCTGTGTCGGGTCGGTCGTATCGAGCGGTGTGATTGGATCGAGCATGCTGAGTTTCGTGGTATTCGATTCTGACGGCGTGGATGCGCGGTACTTTCCGCCGCGCCATGCGCACCTGATCGGGCCCGACGAGATCCCGTATCAGGGAACCGTCGGATTCGAAGGCGGCGTCTTGAAATGTCAGATTCCACGACCCGAAAGCGCCGCGACCATGCTGCAGTGCGAAGTCGCGGCGCCTGAAATCGACGGCGTGCCCGTGCCGATGCTCGTGCCGACGGGAACGAAGCCCGCAGGACTCGGGCTTTTGACGATTCAGACATGTTTGCTGCCCCAGCGCGAAGAACCATACCTGCTGGCGATGGAAATCGCGCGCCATCGCATCATGCTCTTCCTCAACAAGCTTGAGGACTGGGCGGTGTTTGATCTTGCGGCAGATCATCCCGTGATGGTGCAATTCGAAGCGGCTCGACAGGCCTTCACAGGCGCAAACATCGCGCAGCGTGAGGGCGTCGCTCCGCAAAGCGTGAAGTCGGAGTTTTCGAGTCGCGCCCATGCACAGTCCCTTCGAGCGATTTCACTCGCGATCAACGCCGGTGAAGGTTTGGCGCTTGAGCAGGCATCGCGCCAGATGAAGTTACGGTTGAGCGGCAAGGGATACGAGGAGGCGCTGGAGCATTCCAAGCGACTCTCGCTCCTGACGCCGACTCCCGGCGCACCGATTCACATTCCCGGTACTCCTCACGTCGTGTTGCAAGGTCCGGCCCAGGTCGGCGTGACCGTCAGTCCGCGCCAATTCTCCGAACCGCTTCAACGCGCCGTGCAGATGTCCTCGGACTTCATCACCGTGCCGATGCGCTGGATCGATATGGAGCCCGGTGAAGGCAAGTATGAGTTCACCGGAACGGACCGTTGGATCGAATGGGCGATTCGTACCGCGAAGTTGCCCGTGGCCGCGGGACCGCTCATCGATTTCAGGTCCTCCTCGACTCCCGATTGGCTGTACATCTGGGAGAACGACTACGAGAACCTGCGGGACATGATCTTCGAGTACATCCAAGCCGTGGTGACGCGCTATCGCAAGACGGTGCAGCGATGGACGATCGCAACCGGCCTTCATGTGAACACCAACATCAAGATCAGCTTCGAGCAGATCATCGATCTGACCCGCATGTCCATCATGTTGGTTCGAAAGTTGCATCCTGCAGGCAAGATCGTCCTTGAAATCGATCAGCCTTGGGGCGAATACCACGCCTTCAACCGGAGATCGATTCCCCCGTACTTGTACGGCGAAGCTGTGATGCAGGCGCAGTTGCACGTGGATGCGGTCGGAGTCCGTGTGCAAATGGGGGATGCAAGACCCGGCGCGTCATCGCGTGATCTCATGGCGTTCTCGGCGATGCTTGATCGATTCGCCGGGCTTGAACGACCTTTGCATGTCACGCTCGGCGCTCCCTCGGCCGCGGTCCCGATGACCCCGTTCAAGCCGCGCGTCGGCGCCTCCGGCGAAGACGTGTATGAACCGGGATATTGGCGGCACCCGTGGAGTGAGCAGCAGCAGGCGGACTGGATGACATGTGCGATGACGGTCGCCTGTTCCAAACCGTTCGTGCGCAGCGTCTGTTGGCACGAACTCGCGGATTCAAGCCACATCACCGCTGAAATGTCGCATGGCGGACTCGTGAACGGCGCGGTTCCCAAGATCGCGCTCAATCGATTGGCGCAGTTCCGCGCCGCGATGCGTGAAGGCAGGAATCCGCTGGACCTCATTCGTCCGGTGGAATGATCGGATCAGTGTTTGAAGCAGTTGAATCACGGAGAAGGGGAAATGAAGAATCAAAAATCGAATGTTCGCGGCGCCGATGTCATCGCCGCACTTGTGATCGGATTTTTCGCCGGCGCCGCGGCGATGTACGCGTTCAATCGAACGCCGACCCCGATCGTCGGTTCCGGTCCGATGACGCAGGTGATTCCCACCCGTTCGGAACCCACTTCCGCCGCGCCGCTGATGAAGCGAGTTCCCGATCCGGTCAATCCGCAGTCGGTGCACGAATCGCCTGCTGAACCCAAAGCCGAACTCCCGACACCTCCGGTCCGGGCTGAAAAGTCGAAAATCTCAAAGATGTTGAATGTGAACACGGCGACGCAGGCGGAGTTGGAACTTCTGCCAGAGGTCGGTCCGTCGTTGGCGAAAGCGATCGTCGCATATCGCGACGCGCACGGGCCGTTCGTCAAAGTCGAAGATCTGGACCGTGTGAAGGGAATCGGTCCCAAGGTTCTCGCCAGAATCGCTCCGCTGGTCACCGTCGGATCAGAGCTACCCTAAACGCGATTGGATCGTGTGCCCGAGCTGCTCAAGCCGATCGTCTCCACGCCGGCGGTGGAGGCGCTTGCGCATGCACTTGCGGAACGCAAGCGCTGTGTCGCCACGGGCGTCGCGGGATCTTCCGTCGCTCTTACCGCCGCCTCGATCCACCTCATCACCAAGCATCCCGTCATCGTGGTGTGTGCGCACATCGATGAAGCGGATGATGCACTTGATGAAATACTCGGTCTGGGTGTTCAGGCGCTGAGATTGCCCGCGCTTGAAGTCCTGCCCGGCGAAACCAATGTCTCGCTCGATCAACTCGCCGAACGACTCGCGATGACGCGCGAGATCATCGCGGGATCGAATCTTGGTGTCATCATCGCACCCGTTCAGGCGTTGATGCAGCATGTCCCCGCGCCCAAGCGACTCGATTCACTCGCGGTCACCGTTCGAAAAGGCGAGACAGTCTCGCAGTCCGGCTTGGTCAATTGGCTCGCCGGCGCCGGATACTCGCGCGTCGAAACCATCGAAGAGCCCGGTGATTTCGCGATTCGCGGCGGCATCCTCGATGTGTTCCCGCCGGGAGGGTCGACGGGTTCCGATCCGCGCGCCGCCGCGCCCGGTGTTCCCGTGCGCATCGAGTTCTTCGGTGATGAGGTCGAACGACTTGCGGAAGTCGATATCGAAACGATGGGAAGTGACCGCGCCGCGGATTCGGTGGAGTTGTATTCGCCGGATGTGAAGCAGGTCATGGCGGGCGAGACGATCAACGTGCTCGAGTTGATGCCACGCGATGCGGTGGTGATCTTGCACGAAACGATGGAGGTCGTCGAGCAGGCTCGCGGATACTTCGAGCGCGCATCCGACGGCGATGTGATTTCAGGCCCGCCTGCGGTGCTCAAACTTCTCGAGACGCGCTTCCATGCGCTCACGGAACTCAATCAGTTTTCAGCCGGTGCCGCCGCGACCGATGCGCGGATCGAACTGCCCGTCGCGGCGTTGCCGGCGTTTCCGCGCGATTTGACCGAAGCGGTGGAGGAGTTGATTCGACTCGCCGCGCCGCCTGAGAGCTTGCGCGTGGTGGTGTGGTGCCGAAATGAGGGCGAGCTGTCGCGACTCAACGAACTTCTTGGTCCGGTCGAATCCGAGTGGAAGAGCAGAATCACGGCGACCGAGGGAACGCTCAGCCGAGGTTTCGTGTGGGATGGCGGCGGACGTTCGTCGGTCGCGTACGTGCCGTATCACGAATTGCTCAACAAGTTCACGGTGCGGCGCAGGGGCGGTCGACTTCGCGGCGCGCGTGCGATGGACACCTTCCTGGACTTTCAGGCCGGTGATTATGTCGTGCACACCGATCATGGCATCGCCAAGTTCGTCGGATTGGTGATGCTTGAGCCGCGACGCGTTCCGGGACGCGCCCCCGCCGGTACCAAGCGCGAAAGTGCCGAGCCCGAGGAATTTTTGACGTTGGAGTTCGCCGGCGGCGCGAAACTGCACGTGCCGTGCGCGCAGATCGATCTCGTACAGAAATACGTCGGCGGGTTCGGCGGCAAGCCGCCTTTGAGCACGCTAGGCGGTCAGCGATGGAAGAGTCAGAAAGATCGCACCGCCGAGAGCGTTCGAGATCTCGCGGCGGAAATGTTGCGCGTCCGCGCGGCGCGCGAGCACATGCCCGGCATCGCATTTCCGGCTGATACGCCGTGGCAGAAAGAGTTCGAAGCCGAGTTCCCGTACACCGAGACGGAAGACCAACTCGCGGCGCTGAGTGAGATCAAGAAAGACATGACGCGCGCGCGCCCGATGGATCGATTGATCTGCGGTGACGTGGGATTCGGAAAAACAGAAGTCGCGATTCGCGCGGCGTTCAAGGCGGTCGAACACGGGCGCCAAGTCGCGGTGCTCGTGCCCACCACCGTGCTGTGCGAACAGCATGAACGGACTTTCCGTTCGCGATTCGCGGGTTATCCGTTCCGCATCGAGAGTCTTTCGCGATTCAAAACCGGAAGGGAATCAACCGAGATTCTCAAGGCGGCACGCGAAGGCAAGGTCGACATTCTGATCGGCACGCACCGATTGCTCAGCAAAGATGTGAATTTGCCCAATCTTGGATTGGTGATCGTGGACGAAGAACAGCGCTTCGGGGTCGAGCACAAAGAGTCACTGCTTCGATTCAGATTGACGGTTGACGTTCTCACCCTTTCCGCGACTCCAATTCCGCGAACGCTGCACATGTCGATGCTCGGTATCCGTGACATCTCGAGTCTCACGACGGCGCCCGTGGACAGACGAGCGATCGTGACGGAGGTGATCCCGTACAACGAGCGGCGAATACAGCAGGCCATCGCACGCGAGTTATCGCGCGACGGGCAAGTGTTCTTTCTGCATAATCGAGTGCACGACATTCTGAGTGTCGCAGATGATGTGCGGCGCATGGCCCCCGACGCTCGCGTGCTTGTCGGACACGGCCAGATGGATCCTGACGAACTTGAGGATGTGATCCTGAAATTCGTGCGACGTGATGCGGACATTCTGGTGTCAACGACGATCATCGAATCGGGCATCGACATCGCGTCGGCGAACACGATGATCATCAAAGACGCCGATCGTTTCGGACTCGCGGAGTTGCATCAGCTTCGCGGGCGAGTCGGGCGAAGCAAGCATCGCGCCTACTGCTACTTTCTGCTGCCCAACGATCGAACGGTGAAAGAGATCGCGCAAAAGCGATTGAAAGCCATCGAGCAGTATTCGATGCTCGGCGCGGGATTCAAAATCGCCATGCGCGATCTGGAGATCCGAGGCGCGGGCAACATCCTCGGGCCCGAGCAGTCCGGCCATATCGCGGCCGTCGGATACGAGATGTACTGTCGGCTCCTCGATGACGCCGTTCATGAGTTGAAGAACGAGCCTCGTGCGCAAAACTCCAGCTCGGTCGCGATCGAGATCGGTCTTTCCGCGAGTATTCCGCGCGCGTATATCCCGAGTGAACAACGCCGCCTTGAGGCGTACCGCAGACTCGCTTTCGCATCCACCATGGAGCAATTGCAGGCGGTGCGCACGGACCTCGCCGCGGCATACGGCGATCCGCCCCGCGCGAGTTACAGGCTGTTTGATCTGTGCGAACTGAGAGTTCGCGCGCTTGCATTGAAGGTGCGCAACATCACGGTGCGCGAGAAGGACATCATCTTCTTTACGAACGAACCCGCGCCGCTGGCGGCGATGTTGGCTCGCGTTCCCGAGGGTTCGAACGTCGCGAAGGAAGCCACGATTCGCGTGCTTGATCCGAAGGAGCCCGGAATGCCGTTCGAGGTGTAT
>JBKDPX010000033.1:0-2346 GCA_046342165.1 Phycisphaerales bacterium
GCCCCATGCCTTTCACGCGTTCGTCGTACAGCGCTTTCGCCCGCTCTAGCAACGCGGACGGATCGCTCACGGCGAGCTTCACGACCTTGAGTTCTCGCGCCGCGGCCTCTTCGACATCCAATTGCTCGATAAGTCCCGCGATCGTCGCGAACTGATCGGGCCTCGCCTTGACGATGATCGTTCGAGCCTCGTCGATACCTTCGAATGTCGGCTCGGTATAGGGTCGCCCGTCAGTCGGCATGAGAAGCGGGCGTGACAGCCGCGCGAGTTTTTGCGCCAAAACGGTCGCCTCAGCCTTCTTCAGCGCGAACTTTCGCGCCTCTTGTTCGACGGTCGCCGCGTTTTGCGCGGTGCTGAGCAACTGGTCGAACGCCGCGAGTCCCGCTCGCGATCCGATGAGTGTCGCGGTGCGACTTTCGGGGTCGTAGCTTGCGGACACAGGATCGCGTTCACCTTTACCGGTCTTGGTGTACAGATCTTGAGCAGCTGCGAGAACGGAGGATGGATCATCCGCCTTGATTCTCACAAGACGCACTTCACGATCGGCGTCGGTTGAAACATCAAGTCCCTTGATCAACTGAACGAACGCATCGACATCGGAACCGGGCCCCGTGATCACAAGTCCTGCGCCATTTCCGAATGGCGCGTACTTCACAACTTGAATCTGACGCGGCGTCAAGAGGCGAGGCATCACGCTGTCCACGGACTGCGGCGTGATGTGCTTGAGTTGAATGGTGACGCTTGTGCGATCGACATTCGGCGCAGTCGCAGGACCCGACCCGACTCCCGGGTCAACTTCACCAAGCAGGTTGATCGCCTGCGCGATGAGCGTGGTTTCGCCGATCAGCGTGATCTTTGAAGCCTCGGGCATCGGGATGATCGTCGGACGGCGCTTGGGATCAACCGACGCTTACAGCGCAACTAACTGCTTCACCGCTTCCTCGTTTGAAATCGCCGCGAGACTCAGCGTGATCATCTTGGTCTCGGTGGGCGCGGGACCGGGGCCGTCCGGCACATCGAGCAAAGTGATGAGTTCCCGCACCGTTTGAATTCGGGAAGCGGATCCCACGGCGATCACGGAGTTGGTGCGCGGATCAGGCTGCAAGTTAAGTCCGGCGACACTTACATCCTGCGTGGTGGTCTTCTTGCCATCCTTGTCGATGAAGTTCGTGACGACACGCTCACCGATCAATCCTCGAAGCGCGTTGCACACGGACTCGCTCTGCGCGTTTTGCAGTTTGAAGATCTCAAATTTCGAATCTACGGGACGAACGGCGTCGATGGAGGCGACGATGTCGCGGATTCGCTTGATCTGCGCCGCGGTCTCAACGACCACGATCATGTTCTGCGCCTGCACCGGGACGATGCCGCCGTACGGACCGACGAGTGACTTGATCTGATCGGAGACAAGATCGGCACGAGCGTTGTTGAGCGCGATGTTGACGGTCACGATCTCATCGGGCATGAGATTGCGAACGCCTTCGGCATCCGCCACCGGCAACGGTTTCTTCATCGCATCTTGGAGCGTCGCGAGGTAGAGGTATTGCTCTTGCTTACGAAGGTGAACGCCGAATCGCTGAAGGTTGAGATTCAAGATCGAAAGTGCGTCGCGGAACTCATGACCGGAAGCACTGACGAAGGTAATCGTGCCTTGAGGAACGGTCGTTTCGAAGATGATGGGAACGCCGCTCTCACGCGCGAAAAAGTCGAGCACGCGTTCAATGGGGGCATCCTTGAAGTTGAACACGATCGGCGCATCCACGGGTTGAGGGCGATCAATCCCGGGGGTGGTCGATTGTCCTTGCGGGGTCCCGTTCGGTGTGGGACTTGTCGATTGGGCGTGCGCGGAAAGCGTGAAGACGGAGACATTCGTCCCCGCACATGCCGCCAGCGAGGCCGCCACAAACAGCGACTTGGTCGTCCGCATCGAAACCTCCGTGTTCTAATACCAAGCAACGCAACGAGTTGTGCAAAAAGTCAAGTCTGACCGCCGGGCTCCACCCGAACGGTCCTTGTACTCTACCCGATCGGGCGCCGGGACGCCAATGTGTCCCCGTTGCTCACTTCGAATCTCTTGCCGCCGATTTCAAATACGGCGCGCTCTCCGGACCCATCGATGAAGACGGCATCCAGGACGGCATCGCCCGGAAAGAGGGCTCTGGACTCCCCGCTCTTGCGATTCACCATGATGATGGAGAGCCCCGTTCGCCCCTTCATCACCCCACTGAGCGCCCAATCCTCATAGGGAGGAAAGACCGCCGACGGAGGGGTCGGTTCGATGATCGGGGGCGGGGTTCCGGGTGTTTGGGCGACCTGCACTTCGGTCTTGGGCGGCCCCTTCGGCCA
>JBKDPX010000034.1:0-5764 GCA_046342165.1 Phycisphaerales bacterium
ACGCCACGCATCGTTGAAGATTTGGCGCCATTCGGCCTTCGGATCCACCGTCACCTTCATGCCATCGGTCGGAACGGATTGGATTTTTCCTCCTCCGGCTGCGGCATCGGCGATAACCAAGCCGCTGCCTCGACCGACGAGAAGCTTCTTGCGATCCGCACTCATCGAGAATCCGCCGCCCGCGGTTACACTTTTCTCTTCCTTGGCATCATCGCTCAAATCGAAGATCTTGATGCCCGCGTCTCCGCCTCGAGGCGACCCTCTTCTCACGAAGATGAGTTTGTTGTCCTCGGTTGCGGCCATTTGTCCCATAGAACCCGGGGTGATCGGGAGCACGATCATGCGCTTCTCAAACCCATCGAATTCGATCTTCAGCGGCTCTTTCTTCTTTTCAGATTTCTCCTGTTCAGCCGCTTTGTCCTTGCTTTCCTCAGTCTTCTTCACTCTTTTGGCGCTCACGGATCCTTGCGCATCCCCGGCGAACCACTTTCCATTCAGTTCATCTCCGTTGATACTTCCGGAAATCTCAGCAGTCGCCTCTCCAACCGTTATCGAGATGGAGAACTCACCGGTTTCCTTATTGAAAGTGCCGCCTGAGAACTTGCCCTGTCCCAACGCAGAAACGCTGGTGCCGGAAATTGTCCCATCGACCTCAAGCTTGATGATGAGCGTAAACGGAATGCCTGCCGCCGGCCAACCTTCGCCTCCGGTGGCGGTGCCGCTCCATGTTCCTTCAATTCCCTGCGCGGGAGCTTGCTCGGCCTGCACCGTTTCGGACTTGTTTTCGTCTTCCTTCTTGGACTCATCCGATTTCTTGAGCATCTCCTCATCGGATTTCACGGCCCAGGGATTCTTCACATCATTTCGAAGCGGGATTGCTCCGATGACCTCCGTACCCGTGTACACGAAGGTGGTGTCGAGGTCCGAGTAGATCGGAGAGTTCACGGCCCGATTCGACTTTACAAACAGCCAATCGCCCTTGGCGTCAAACGCCGGAGTCGATGTGCTGAACATCTCACTGATCACCTTGGTCGCGGTATGAGTCTCGATGCTGTATATCCAAACGCCGAGCAATGCATTGTCGGGATGGGCCAGATCGAAGGCGATCCAACTCGAATCATGTGACCATGACACCGTTGCAAGATTCGCCCAGGGATCGATCGCCAATGTCTTCAACTCTCCGGATTCGACATTGACCAGTTGAATGGCTCCTGTCTTCTCCAGGAACACGATCCAATTCGAATCAGGTGACCACATCGGGTTATAACGGAATCCCGGGCCAAGATTGGTCAGCTTTCGTGGAGCCGATTTCACTTGCGCGGCGGGAACCGGCGCATCCTCCGGCTTGTGTTCAGACTTCTTCTCTTCAACCTTCACATCCTCCGGTTTTGCGTCGGAAGCTCGAACCCAAAGCTCATACTCACCGGTTTCATCACTGAAGTAAGCGATCCACTTTCCATCCGGCGACCATGAGGGGTCGCGTTCCAAGACTCCGTTTGATGTCGACATGTTCCGCGTCACGCCTTCTTTAGCGGGAACGCTGAAGAGATCGCCGCGGCCTTGAACCACGACCCTCTTTCCTGACGGTGATATCGATGCGCCTCCGATGAGTTTTGACGCATCAACCGAGCGAGGGCGAATCGCAGGACGGTCACCGGGAATCGTGACTTTGACGACTCGATCTTTACCACTGGCGAGATCGACCACTCTCAACTCACTGCCGAGTTGAAACACGATTTCACCACGCCCGCGATTTCCCGGCCCGATGGAAGGCCATCGAACATCAAACTCCGTGTACTTCGTAATCTGAGTGCGCTTCCCGGTCGCTATGTCATATCGCCAGATATTCAAACGATGCTCGTCACCGTTGTCCGAGAGATACAACAGTTCCTTCCCATCCGATCCCGGAACCCACATCGGAAGTGTGTCTGTTCCTTCCCAGTCCGTGATCCGCTTCGATGTGTTGTTTTCGAGGTTAAAGAGCCAGATATCCGTCGCCATTCCGCCTCGATACCGCTTCCATGTGCGCGTATCGGTGGAATGTGGCGTGTACGCAAGCCACTTGCCGTCGGGTGATACCGACCCGAACCCTGAATACGGAACCGGTAATCGTTTCGGCAATCCACCAGTCGAGCCAACGCTGAACATTTGCGATTGCCGCGGCAGACCGGACATTCCGTTACCGAAGAACAACAGATCACCGGAAGCTGTCCAGTCACAGAGCGTTTCACCCATCGGATGATGTGTGATTCGCGATGCGATACCGCCAGCGACCGGAATCGAGTACAGATCCCGCGCGCCCTCGTAATTGCCGACAAAAGCGATTGTCGTTTCATCGGGGCTGAATCGCGGGAAGCTCTCAAGTCCGGGTGGTGAAGCAAGCGGAGAAGCGACTCCGCCCTCCTTCGGCACGATCCAAATGTCGTTGGCATAGACAAAGCAGATGCTGTCTTTCCCAATATCAGGCCATCGCAACATTCCTGCGTCGGGAGCAACCTGACCGCTGGCCACTCCGAAAGCAAGTCCTGAAAGGGCGGTAAAGGCAACGCGCATGTGGAATTTCAACATGAGAGAGAACACCTCTTCAAAATCGTGAATGAATCCGAATCAGAAGTCATCGGGATGCATCAATTCGCGTTATCCGTCGCGAACAGAGCCTCTACGAACCAATCGGGGTCGAAGGGCTGAAGATCGTCCGGGGTTTCTCCCATTCCAACGAACTTCACAGGAATATCCGTCGTGTCTTTGACCGCCACGACGATCCCGCCTTTGGCAGTACCGTCGAGCTTCGAGAGCATGATGCCGGTCACACCCGTCGCTCGATTAAACTCCTCCGCCTGACGAAGTGCATTTTGTCCGCTGGTGGCATCCAGCACCAAGAAGACTTCATGAGGCGCCCCTTCAATTTGCTTTGCGATCACGCCTCGAATCTTCGAGAGTTGACGCATGAGTGGATCTTGCGTTTGAAGCCTGCCCGCAGTATCGATGATGAGCACATCGACTCCTCGGGTCTTCGCCGCCGTACATGCGTCAAACGCCACAGCGGCAGGATCGCCGCCCTGCGCACCCTTCACGATGTCGACGCCCAGGCGCTCAGACCAGATCTCCAATTGACGAACTGCACCGGCGCGGAATGTGTCACATGCGCCGAGCAACACCGACTTACCCTGATTTCGGTACATGCGACACAGCTTGGCGATCGATGTCGTTTTGCCGACACCGTTCACGCCGGTCATCAGAATGACGGTCGGTCCGCTCTTGGCCATGTTGACGGCGCGATCCTCCGGCGGCCACATGCGTTTGAGTTCCTGCTTCATGTAATCAACGACCTGATCGCCGGTCGTCAGTTTGCCATCGAGAAAGTCCTTGCGGATTCCATCGATCAAGCGCGCGGTCGCTCTCGGACCGACATCCGCTTCGAGAAGCCGTTGCTCGAGTTCCGCGATCAATTCTTCGTCGAGCTTGCGCCCGGCCAGCAGGTTGCGAATGCTCTTCACGCCGGTGACGAAAGTCTCCCGGGTCTTTTCGAGCCCTTGCTTGATCTTTCCGAATATGTTCTGAAAGAAAGCCATATGCGAACAACCACCGCTCACTGTCAATCCGCGGCGTCGGGAACGGCCTCCGGACTGATCTCTTTGCCGTGCGCCGCTTCCCAAGCAGGCAACACCTGATGAAGCACCTTGTCAAGCAATCCGTTCACGAAAGCCGGTGACTTGTCGGTCGAAAACTCCTTCGCGAGTTCGATGGCTTCGTTCACGATGATCTTGGGATGTACCTTGCCGAGTTTGAGTTCGTAATGGGCCAATCGCAGAATTGCGCGATCAACCGCGGGTTGACGATGCGCGGGCCAACCCGGCGCAAGAACCTCCATCGCTTTATCCGCTTCTCTCCTGGCCTGATAGGCGGCCATCGCTTGATCGAAGATGCGTCGCCTGTCTCGATTTTCCAATCCTTCAAGCGCATCAAGCGAGACTCGGACAAGATCAGCGTCGGTCTCGCCACGAACATCCAACTGAAAGAGTGTTTGGAACGTGTGCTTTCGAATATCACGCGGCGTGGGTCTCATGCGCGACGCTCCGATTTGTCGTTCACCTTGGCACCCATCGAATAGCCGCGCCCCGCTCTGATGCACGTCGCGCTCATATATGCTTCGATCGCGGCGACCATCGCTTCCTCACCCTTGTTGCCGTGCTTCCCGCCGGCACGCTCCTTGGCTTGTTTGGCGTTGTCAACAGTGAGCACTCCGAAGGCGACAGGGACGCCTGTTCCGATGGCGATCTCCGTCAAGCCGCGGGACACCGCATCACAGATGTATCGGTCGTGATCCGTATCGCCTCTGATCACGCATCCCAGGCACACGATGGCATCGAACTCGCGCGACGTCGCAGCGGTTGCCGCCAACACCGTCAACTCGAAAGCTCCCGGCGCATCGGCGACAGTCGGGTCAGATCCGTATCGATCGCGGTGCGCCTTGATCGCACCGGCCAATAACGCTGCGGTGATTGACTCGTTGTAGCGACTGACGATCACGCAGATTCGGGGCGGCTTCGGACGAGATTTCGATACTGATTTTGCCATGGGGAGACTGATGGTATCAGGGAACCGGGGCGATGGATGACCCGTCGAGAAACGCGAGATGACGAACCCTTCCGCGTGGGCTATACTCCCAACCCCGGAGAGCGATCTTCGGTGGACATTTCGGGGCGGTAGCTCAGCTGGTAGAGCGCATCGTTCGCAATGATGAGGTCGGGAGTTCGATTCTCCTCCGCTCCACTTTCCCCCAAGACGCGAGCCTTCAGGCTTGCGTCTCTTTGTTTTTGCTCATCTTTACTCGCGTTCATCGAACATATGGAGGCATCCACTCGGCTTTGATGGCATCACAGCCGAGATCGATCGCCCACAGGCTGCCGGACTCCGCCAAGCCCCAAGCGATGCGTCCTCCAACCGAGAACAGTGCAATCGCCGCAACGATTGCAATGAACGTTCCGGCCCCCGTTTGCCAGATTCTGTTGAACGGCGGATAGAGATCCGCGAGAATCCTCGAGCCGTCCAGCGGCGGAACCGGGATCAGATTGAAGATGAATCCCATCAGGTTGATCATCGCTCCGACGTAGAGGAATGTGTGCAGGTTCAATTCAAGCGGCCCGCCGACGCGCGGGCCGACTTTGAGCCACATCACGTCGAGCGCCACACAGATCAACCACAGGACGAGATTGACTGCGGGCCCGGCGATCGCAACCTTCGAGTCGTCGTATCTACCACGGAATCGCGATGGATTTACGGGCATCAATCCCCACGTAAAACCGAAAAGCGCAAACATGATCCATGCCATCGGCGGAATATGAACGAATGGATTGATCGTCATGTGTTGCGTGTCGATCGGAGTTCGATCGCCGCAACGTATCGCCATCCATCCATGGCCAAGTTCATGAAGGCTGATCGAGATCGCAACCCAAACGATCCATGACGTCAGCACGACCTTGCCGTTTGCAAGCCCGTCCAGAACATCGCTGACCCACCAACCGTCCATAAGCCACTCCGTTTCATCTCTGCGCAAGGCTCAAACAAAAACCCGACGCCTTTCGACGCCGGGTTCAGTGTAGTGTTCGAATCGACGAATCAGCCCTTCTTCGCAGGCGCGGCCTTCGAAGCCTTCACCGCTGTCTCGACGAGCTTGTCGAAGAGCTTCGGATCTTCAATGGCGATCTGGCTGAGCATCTTGCGGTTCAGCGTCACGCCGGCCATCTTCAGGCCGTTCATGAAC
>JBKDPX010000035.1:0-2247 GCA_046342165.1 Phycisphaerales bacterium
ACTCATGCTTTGGAACTGTTCCTGATAGAGCTCCGCATGCTCTTGATGAGTGACCAACACCAATGCCAGTCCGGTCTTGTGGGCCTCAACCATGATCTCTTTCGCCCGCCGAACATCATGCGGTGTGAGCACCACGATCGAACGCACCACATGCTCCATCGTGTTGATGTCGTCGTTGTGCAATAACACCTTGAAAAGCGGCAGATTTTCGACTTTGGCCGGACGCGGACGGTTCTTGGTCTCCGCTTGTGCAGGGGGCTCGGCAACTTTGGCCCCGCCCTCTTGGGAGGGGGGTTGGGGCTCGGCTTCATTCATCATCGGACTCGTCATCATGCTGTACCTCCCTGTCCTGCGCTCGCGGCGCACACTGATGTAGATCACTGTACTCGAAACCACAACTTCGGGGATACTTGGTCCACGGATGTGCTTGAGGACGGAGGATTATTCCCTGAAGTTATCAGGCTAGGGCGAATCCCGAAACACCATGGAAATCTCGGACCTTCAATGCCTTACGCCTTCGCGCTGATCGGACCTGATTTCGGCGCCAATGCCAACATCCTGTCAATCGCCAGGACCGCCAAGCGCCTGACCTCGGGGTGAACCCGGATCTCATTGACCACCCGAGGCGTGCGATCCTTGTCGCGGCCGTCGAATCGGCCCGTCAGATTGTCGAGCACCCACAGCAGGTGGGGCTGATCGATTCGGTACATCGTGGTGCAAAGGCACTGACAGTCCGACAGAATCCGAACATCCACGCCGCGGGACTTGGCCTCGAGGGCGAGTCTGTTCACGAGGTGAATCTCCGTGCCGATGGCCCAGCGCGAACCCGTCGGGGCCTCTCGGATCAAGCGGATGATGTACTCGGTCGATCCCGCGTAATCCGCGAGGTCGACGACTTCCTTGCAGCACTCCGGATGGACCAGGATCTTCGTCGGCTCCGAATTCGGATCCTCGCGATTGGCCGCGATGATCTTCGTGCAGTGCTCCGGACGAAACAACTTGTGAACCGAACAGTGGCCCGCCCACAAAATCACTTTCGAGCGCACGATCGCTTCGGCGGTGGCCCCGCCGAGCGCTTCGCCCTTTCGCGCAAGACGCGGGTCGTACACGCAGGAGTGCTCGCGAACGTCGATACCGATTTTGTGCGCCGTATTCCGGCCAAGATGTTGATCCGGAAGGAACAGCACCTTGATGTCCTCGCCGGAGTTTTGCCGCTCGCCGCCCGCGAACGCCCATCGCAAGACCAGTTCCGCGTTACTGCTCGTGCAACATGCCCCTCCATGATCGCCGACGAACGCCTTGATCGCGGCGGTCGAATTCACGTAGGTGATCGGAATCACGCGTCCCGTGAAACCGCCGGCGCGGAGGGCCTCATGCATCGCGTTCCACGCGTTCACCGTGTCGTCGTACTGCGCCATGTCGGCCATCGAACATCCCGCGGAAAGATCGGGCAGGATGACCGACACATCGTCGGGCGTGAGCATGTCGGCGGTTTCCGCCATGAAATGCACGCCGCAGAAGACCACGTGCTTCACCGGTCGTTCCGATGCGAGTTTCGCGGCGGCTTGAGACAGCTTCAGCGAATCGCCCGTGATGTCCGCATGGCGGATGATCTCGTCGGTCTGGTAGTGGTGTCCCAGAATGACCAGTGAATCGCCGAGTTCCGCACGGCGCTTCGAGATCAAGGCGGCGAGCTCGTCGGGGCTGAGTTTGCCGTATGAGGCGGGAAGTGACGGTTGCCAGAGCATCGGGAAATGATAAGCCGGTCGCGACGATCGGGCTCTGTGGCAAGTTCTAACTATTATTTATATCGGCGACGGGGCCGAGCTTGGAGCGCTCGCCCATGCCGTACTCGACTTCGCCGAGCAATCGCGAGATATACGCCTGAAAGTCGTCGTGCAGGATCTTCATCTGGCCGCCGTGCATCATCCGCCGGAAGCTCTCTTCGCGCGCGATCTCGCGCATGCGCCGATCCCACGACATGAAGTAGGTCTCGGGAATTTGCCCCTGATTGTAACTGAACCACACGATCTCGAAGACCGAGAGTTGCATCAGATTGAAGAAGTACTCGCGGATCTCGTCGTCGCTCTTGAGATTCGCGACGTCATGCTTGTATGTTCTGGCGAGCGCCGGATCTTCGACACGCATGCGTCGTAGTTCAGCTTGCATCTCGACGAGCTTCGTGAAGTTCGACACATGAGCGGCGCGACGGTTCGGCCTCAGTTGAAACGCCGCGAAGATCACGCC
>JBKDPX010000036.1:0-24824 GCA_046342165.1 Phycisphaerales bacterium
ACGACCTTTTTGACTTCTGTGGAATGCCCGCACGCACAGGCCACCACAGTGAGACTGCGATTCCAACAAAGAACATGATCGCACCGAGCACTTGCACGACCGTCGGGAGCGCTCGTCCTGTGTTGATGAAAAACCTCGTGATCAACAACAACATGAGCATCGGCGCAATAAACGGTGCGATGAAAAGTCCGGTTCTATACGGAATCGCCGCGCGCTTCTTCGTGACATCGTCACCCTTGAGCGCGACGTGAACTGGCTCGGATTCAGTTGGTGTCTGAGGTTCGATCATGGTCGCCCTTTGATTGGGATCGCGCACGAGCATAACCGCCGCGGCAGGACCTCAAAACCGCTCCCTATCTCCGCCGAAGCGTGCGGCTCAAAGGTCGAAATCTGTTCGGGTTTTGGACGATTTCGCGATCGAATCAAAAATGTGCGCTTTTCACGGCGAAATCGCGGGTGTGTTTTTCGCGATTGTGCGAGGCCGGAATCGGGATCGACAAGTGGTCGAAAATCCTTGATTTTGATATGAAGAAGCGCGTTTCGCGGCGATGCCGGAGGCGGGGTCCTGCTATGATTTCGGACACCGTTGCGGACAGGGACGACTCGTCCTTTCGCCGCGAGGTTTTTTGAGCTTCGCACCCGAACCGAATTCGAGGACGCATGCCTGAGACCAATGCCTCAACCCCGACCCCGCCCGTGAAGGTCGATTTGGATCCGTCGGTGCCGCCCAAGCCCGCCGGTGTGGACGGCAACTATGGCGCCGATCAGATTCAGGTGCTCGAAGGTTTGGATGCCGTGCGCAAGCGTCCCGGCATGTACATCGGCGGCACGGGTCTCAACGCACTGCACCACTGCGTCTACGAAGTCGTCGACAACTCGATCGACGAAGCGATGGCCGGTCACGCCACACAAGTGCGCGTCACCATTCAGCCCGACGGCTCATGCTGTGTCGTCGATGACGGCCGCGGCATTCCGATCGATTCCATGAAGCACGAGGATCCGAACCTCAACGGCAAGCCCGCGATCGAGATCGTGCTGACGAAACTGCACGCCGGCGGCAAGTTCCAGCAGGAAGGTTCGGCGTACAAAGTTTCCGGCGGTCTGCACGGCGTGGGCGTGTCGTGCGTGAACGCGTTGAGCGAGCACCTCGAGGCCGAGGTCTATCGCGACGGCAAGGTGTATTCGATCGGATTCGAACGCGGGCGCGTTACGCGTCCGCTTGCGTGCGTCGGGCCGATTCCGGCCAGCGCGGAGCGCAAGCGCGGCACGACGGTGACCTTCCGTCCTGATCCGACGATCTTCCCCGACACGACATTCGACTACAACACGCTCGCGAATCGCCTGCGCGAACTGGCGTTCTTGAATCCCGGCGTCACGCTGGTCTTCACCGACGAACGCGTCGGCGCGGACGGCAAAATGCACAGCGACACCTTCCGCGCGAGCAACGGCCTTCTCGAATACGTCCAGCACCTCATGAAGGGCAAAAACCCCGTGAGCGCTCCGGTGTATGTGAAGTCCGAAGACGCGGCACAGAGCCTGATCTGCGAAGTGTCTCTGCAGTATCACGACGGCTACAACGAACATGTGCTCAGCTTCGCGAACAACATCAACAACGTCGACGGCGGCACGCATGCGGCGGGCTTCAAAGTCGCGCTGACGCGCACACTGAACGGATATGCGAAGAAGCAAGGGATCATCAAAGAGAAAGATCCCGTCCCCACGGGCGAGGATTTGCGTGAGGGTCTTGTCGCAGTCGTCAGCGTCAAGCTTCCCAACCCGACATTCAACAACCAGCCGAAAGAGAAACTGCTCAACCCCGAGATCGAGTCTTTCGTCGCTGCCGCGGTGACCGAGGGCATCGACAAGTGGCTTGAGGAGCACCCGGCGGAGGCCAAACGACTGTGCCTCAAGGGCATCGTCGCGGCGCAGGCGCGCGAAGCGGCGCGCAAGGCGCGTGAACTGACGCGACGCAAGAGCGCGCTCGACTCGGGTTCGATGCCGCACAAGCTGCGCGACTGCAAGACCCGCAATGTCGACGAGAGCGAACTGTTCATCGTCGAAGGCGAGTCGGCGGGCGGATCGGCCACGCAAGGCCGAAACGTCGAGAACCAGGCCATTTTGCCGCTGAAGGGCAAGATCCTCAACGTCGAGAAGGCGCGCATCGATCGCATGCTCGCGTTCGAGGAAATCCGCACGCTCATCGCGGCGCTGAAAGTCGGCATCGGTTCCGAGTTCGACATCTCGCGGCTTCGCTACGGCAAAGTCGTCATCATGACGGACGCCGACGTCGACGGCAGCCACATCAGAACCCTGCTTCTTACATTCTTCTTCCGCCAGATGCCGGAGCTCATCCGGCGCGGTCACGTGTTCATCGCGCAGCCGCCTTTGTATCAAACCGTCAAGAGCGGACGCAACAAATCGACTTCTTATGTTCTGAACGAGCGCGCGCTGGATGATGCGCTGACGACCATCGGCATCGACGACGCGGCGCTGTGCGTGCGCGACCTGTCGAAAGTCACGGAGCGCGGCGGAGAGGCTCGCGAGGTTCGCAGGCTTGAAGGCGCTCAACTCAAGCGCGCGATCCATCTGCTTCGCCGCATGCATGAGATCGTCGAGATCGCGGAGCGGCGCGGCGTGAAGTTCGCCGATGTGTTGCGATCCCGCGAGCAGGATCCGGAGAAGCGAAATCGGTTGCCATCGCACCGCGTGACATGGCGCGGCGGCGATCGCCCGGCATGGAGCGAAGCGCAAGCGCACGAGATCCTCACCGCCATGAACCTGCGCTTGGCTGACGCGGCGGCGACAAACGCCGACGGCGTGCAAACTGAAGTGGCGGTGGTTCGCGAACTGCACGAAAATCGCGAACTTGAGCGCATCATCTCCGAACTCGCGGAACTCGGTCTTGATTCCAACCCCGAAACCTTCGCGGGCGAACAGGGCGAGGCGATCACGGGCGAGAAGTTGCCCGCGCGGTATGTGTGGCACACCAATGCCGCGGCGCCGGCGATGGAAGCCGTCGACACCGAGGACGGCGGAGTCGCGACGGCGGTGAAGCCGAGTTCGAAGAGTTTGGAAGCGGCGAATCTGATGATGATTCTGGATGCGCTGAAGGAGATCGGCCGCCGCGGCCTTGAGATCAAGCGCTTCAAAGGTCTGGGCGAAATGGACGCGGAGCAGTTGTGGGAAACGACGATGGATCCCGCGCGCCGCACGCTGTTGCGCGTGACATGGGACATGGGAAGCGCGGCGGAGCAACTCTTTACGGTGTTGATGGGCGAGGAAGTCGAGCCGCGGCGCAAGTTCATCGAAGACCACGCGCTGGAAGTCCGTCGCCTCGACGTGTGATTCATCGCGTCCGAGAACAATTCGCCCGCTGACGCAACCGACTTCGATCAATCCGCAGTCTGTGAGGTCTGTGACGACTCGGCCATTTCTCCCGGGTGCGAAGGGGATGCGACGCGCGGGTTCCTGGCAAGAGCCTCGACCGATCGATCGATGAACCTTCGGGGCATGTCGTCCCGAAGGAGTCCCGCGCGATGAAGATTCGCGGCGTTTCCAATCCGTCGAACGGGTTCGCGGTTCCGCGAGAAGCGGGCGCGATGTCATCGCGCCTGAACACGATCGGATTGAGCGAGCGGGACTTGCACGCACTGTGGATGGACTTGGATCGCGAGGGCCTCAGTTCGAGCGCCGCGTTCAAGCGCGAGTTCGCACGATGGCCGTTTCGTCGTTCAACGGTCGCGGCTGAAATCACGCATCCGGGCGGAACTATCACGAGACTCAAACTTGCGTGTCGGAATCTCTCCAAGGGCGGCATCGGACTGCTGCACGGCGGGTTCCTGCATCAAGGTTCGATGTGCCGTGTTTGGCTGCCGAAACTGACGGGCGGCACGGTTGAAGTGCAAGGCGTGGTGACGCGCTGCATGCATCGGCGCGGCGCGGTGCACGAGATCGGCGTGAAGTTTGAGGCGCCGATCGATCTGACTCAGTTCATCAAGGGTTCGCGCTACGGGAACTTCCACACGATCGAGCGCGTTGACGCCGACAAACTCGCGGGACGCATGCTATACGTCGAGGATTCGGAGTCCGACATTCGAATCATGCGACATTTCCTTCGCGAGACGGCCGTCACCGTGCGAACGGTGTCGGGCGTCGATCAGGCGATGAACGAAGCCAAGCAAGGATTTGACGTGATCGTCGCGCATTGGAGCGCGGAGGGCGCGAAGGGGACGGAACTGATCCGGACACTTCGACGAGAAGGCGTGAAGACGCCGGCGATCGTGGTGACGAAGGACCCGGTGGGGTTGGTGCGCGAGGGTCTGAGCGATCTGCAGGACATCGGCGTGCTCGCGATGCCGCTGTCGCAGGGCGAACTGCTTCGCATGCTTGCGGAGAAACTGACGGCGCAAGTGGATGTGGTTCGTCATCCCAACGCGGATGAGACACTGTTCGCGAGACTTTCCGGCGAGATGAACAAGCTGGTTGAGAATCTGCGACGCGCGATCACGATGCGGGATCATCTGGCATGTCGCATGACGACGATGCAGATCAAGGCGATCGCACCGCTGATGGGGATGAACGAAACCGTTCGGCTGTGCGATGAAACGACGGAGCGGCTCGCGCGAGGCGAGCGGGTTGAACCTGAGTCGTTTGTCGGAATCGTCGAGTTCGCCGCGAAGGCGGCATGAATCGAGCAAGGGTGGCCAACGGGACTCGAACCCGCAACCCCCGGGATCACAACCCGGTGCTCTAACCAATTGAGCTATGGCCACCGTCAAGCACGCCGCGGAACGGCGTGGGGGGAGACGATACGAGAGCTGACCCTCGGGGGTCAAACAGGCCCGACCCTACTGAAACCCTGATTCCGGACGGAATCATGGCTCGGAGCGCGCAGGGGCACTAGGCTTCCCACCAGTTTGGTAATGGTTTACAGGGGCTTCGGTCGATTTGTTCCGAACCCAGGGAAGCGTCAACATGAGCGAAGCGATTTTGTCCCGTTTAGATTTTTCACCTACCCGTGTCTTCCGCAATCTGTCGTCCGCGGAACTCGTGGAGCGCGCGATCGCGGCGGGTGAGGGTACTTTGGCGTCCAACGGCGCGCTGTGCTGTCTGACCGGCGACCGAACGGGTCGCAGTCCGAAGGACAAGCATCTTGAGAAGTCCGCAGCGATTGATTCCAAGATCTGGTGGGGGAAGGTCAACACTCCCATCAGCGAGAAGCAATTCGATCAGGCGCTCGAGATCGCGGTGAATCACATGAACTCGCGGCCCAAGGCGTACGTCTTCGAGGGCTACGCGGGTGCGGATCCCAAGTATCGCCTCGGCGTGCAGGTGGTGACCGAGCAAGCGTGGCACAGCTTGTTCGCGCAGACGCTGTTCATCCGCCAAGGCACGCAGGCGGCGGGCGTGAAGCCGGGCGAGAAGATCCCCGAGTTCAAGAAGGATTGGACGATCATCAACGCGGGTCGACGTCGATTGACTGCCGAGGAACAGGCGGCGATGGGGTACAAGTCGTCGGTACTTGTGGCGCAAAGCCTCACGCGCAAGATCGTGGTGATCATCGGCACCGAGTACGCGGGCGAGATGAAGAAGAGCATCTTCTACGCGATGAACTTCGATATGCCCGAAGCCGGCGTGTTCCCGATGCACTGCTCGTGCAACGTGGATCGCAAAACACGCGAAAACGCTGCGCTTTTCTTCGGACTTTCAGGCACCGGCAAGACGACGCTCTCGGCGGATCCGAATCGCGCGCTCATCGGCGACGATGAACACGGTTGGTCGGATCACGGCGTGTTCAACTTCGAAGGCGGCTGTTACGCCAAGTGCATCAAGCTGAGCAAGGAAGGCGAGCCGGAGATCTGGAACGCGATCCGGTTCGGCAGCGTGCTTGAAAACACGGTGATCGATCCGGCGACGCGGGTTCCCGATTACGACAGTTCCAAACTCACCGAAAACACCCGCGTCACGTATCCGGTGGACTTCATCGAGGGCGCGGTGATTCCGTCGGTTTGCGGACATCCCCAAAACATCATCTTCTTGACCGCCGATGCGTTCGGCGTCATGCCGCCGGTGAGCAAGCTTTCTCCCGAGCAGGCGATGTACTACTTCATCAACGGCTACACGAGCAAGCTTGCGGGAACCGAAGCGGGCGTGACCGAGCCGCAGCCGAACTTCTCGCCGTGTTTCGGCGGCGTGTTCCTGCCGCGACCCCCGATCACCTACGCGCATCAACTCGCGGAGAAGATCAAGAAGCACGGTACGAATGTGTGGCTGCTGAACACGGGTTGGACCGGCGGACCGTACGGCACGGGCAGTCGCTTCAAGCTCGCGTACACCAGAGCGTTCGTCACGAGCATCCTCGATGGGTCACTCGCCAAGGCCGAGTTCAAGCCGGATCCGATCTTCGGACTGCCGCTTCCTACCGCTGTGCAGGGCGTGCCGAGCGAAGTGCTCTCGCCCCGCAACACCTGGAAGGATGGCGCTGCGTACGACCTTCAGGCAACCAAGCTCGCCAAGCTCTTCCGAGAGAATGACGCGACCTTTGAAATGCCTGACCATGTGCGCGCGGCGGGCCCCAAGGTGTGATTTTGGGGTAAATATCCTCTGATTTGCAAGCAAACGGCCCTTCTGCGCCGACATTCAACCCATTGGGAGCTAGACTCCTTCTGAACTCACCCCGGCGAACCGCTTGCGGGCGATTCGACAAGGATGTCAACGATGGGCGTACACAAGGAAGAAGGCATGGGAACCTGGGGCCTCGGCAGCTTTGAAAATGACGTTGCGCAGGATTGGGCCGCGGATCTTCTGGACATCGGTGAAGAGCTGATTCCGGAAGCATTCGACCGGGTCAAAGAGTTCCAAGATGACTATCTCGAAGCCGAGTTGTGCAGCTTTGCGCTGGCGGCGGCTGAAGTTGTCGCGGCGTTGAATGGCAAGCCCGGAAGCGACCTCCCGCAGGAAATCTCCAACTGGGTACAGGGGCGTCCGGCTCCGACGGCTGAGCTGTTGGCTTCGGCCCGCAACGCGGTTTCGGCGATCACCCGTGATTCCGAACTGCGCGAGAACTTCACGGACTCCGGCGAGCTTGAGGAATGGGAGCCGCGAATCGCTGACCTTTCGCGTCGTCTCGGCTAAGCACGAAGAACAAGACCGTTTGAATCGATGACAAAGCCCTCCACTTCCAGGAGGGCTTTTTTCGCAGCCTTACCTCCGGCGAATCCGCCGATGAGGCCGGTCGCCGGAATCACGCGGTGACACGGGATGACGATGCCGATCGGATTCGCGCCCACGGCTTGTCCCGCGGCTTGGAATGCGCGAGGAGATGAGATTCGCGCGGCCAGTTGCCCGTAGGTCACTGTGATTCCGAATGGCACCGATCGAAGCGCACCGAAGATCTTCGACTGAAACGGCGTGCCGCGGGGATCGATCGGGAGATCGAATGTGCGACGACCGTCGCGGAAGTACTCACCGATTTGTCGGATCGCTTGCGCGAGCACCGGGGTCGATCGGTCGCAGGCATTCGGCAGTTCGCGCTCGCCGAACAGCACGTGCGTGAGCGTGTCATTGCGGACGCCGATGGTGAGCGGGCCCGCGGGGGAATCGATGACTCGACGATAGTGGCGCGCGGCCGCGGACATCAACGGAATTGTCCCATGAAACAAACTGGAAAGCGATGGCTTGCGCGTTGAAATGTCGAGATTCGAAAGTTCTCACGCTATGCTCCACCACTTATGTCAGATCGCAAACCATTCATCGGCGGCAACTGGAAGATGAACACCAATCGCACCAGCGCGGCGGAGCTTGCGCGCGCGGTGGTCGACGGCTTGATGCATGTCGATGGGGTTGATGTCGCCGTGTTTCCGCCGTTCCCGTATCTGTTGCTCGTCCGCGCGGTACTGCGTGATCGCGGTTCGACGGTGAAGCTCGGCGCTCAGGATGTGTATCAGGCGGGTGACGGCGCCTTCACGGGCGAGGTCTCCATCGCGATGCTCAAGGACTGCGGCGTGCAGGTGGTGCTGTGCGGACACTCCGAGCGTCGCCAGGTGATCGGCGAGCGTGATGAAACCGTCAACGCGAAACTCCGCGCCGTGCTCGAAGCGGGCATGGAAGCGATTCTGTGCATCGGCGAGACCGAATCGGAGCGCAACAACGGGCATCAAGACATCGTGTGCGCGCGTCAACTCAAGACCGGTCTGGCCGAGGTGCCCGGTGATTGGATCGAGCGATTGACGATCGCATACGAGCCCGTCTGGGCGATCGGAACGGGCAAGACCGCGACGCCGCAGGACGCCCAGGAAGCACATCGCCACATCCGCGAGGTGTTGGGCAAGATGTACGGGCCGGATCGCGCCGCTCGCGTTCGTATTCAGTACGGTGGCAGCCTCAAGCCGGGCAATGCGGCGGACATTCTCGCCGAGCCGGATATCGACGGCGGCCTCATCGGCGGCGCATCGCTGAATGCGGGAGACTTTTTGGCGATCTGCAAGGCCGCGAAGAAGCAGTGAGGCGACGGCCGACGGCCGAAGGCCGCAGGTCGACGGCCAAAGGCCGGCCCGACCCGTCCTACACTTGCCTTCGTCATTGCGGTACCGTCTGAAAGGAATTCCATGGTTTGCGTGTTGGCTCAGTGGCCGTTGTGGGTTGTGAATCTGCTGATCGTCGCCTTCCTGGCGATCTGCGTGATCATGCTCCTGACCATCTTGATTCAAAAGCCGCAGGGCGGCGGTCTGTCCGCGGCGTTCGGTGCAGGTGCATCCTCCGGCCAGACGGCGTTCGGCGCCAAGACCGGCGACGCGCTCACCATCTTCACGATCATCGTCTTCGCGCTGTATGTGCTCTTCGCAATCCTGCTGAACTGGGGCGCACGCGTTGAAGCACCGTCGGAAGAGACTCCCGCCGTGATGGAGGGAGAACCCGCGTCCGTTCCGGCAACACCCGCGGCGACTCCGGAAGCCCCGGCTCCCGCGGCCCCCGCTGCCGAAACGCCGGCAACTGCTCCGGCTGACACGGCTCCCCAAACGCCGGAACCGGCACCGACGCCGACGCCTGAACCTGCTCCCGCGCCGACGCCGGGTGGCGTGAACTGACATGGGATCGGCCGCGAGAACGAACAAGGAGTTCGCGTGATTCGGAGCATGACCGGTTACGGAGAGGCTTCCTCGCAGGTCGGCGGCGTGAACTATCACGTCGAGATTCGATCACTCAACAACAAGTACTTCAAGTCCACGATTCGCCTGGCCGAGGAGTTTCAATCCCTCGAGGCGGAGATGGAATCCCGTCTGCGCGAACGCGTGTCACGCGGGACGGTGACGGTGAACGCGCGTTGCTCGGATGCATCGGAATCGGCCGCGTATTCGATCAATCTTGCCGCGTTGGCCAAGTACACGGAGCAATTGCAGGCGCTGCCGCAGGTGTCGTCGGGTAAGGTTTCATTCGATGTGACGAGTCTGCTGCATTTGCCCGGGGTGCTGCAACCGCCGGCGAACGAAGAACAGCGATTCGAAGCGGCGCGGCGCGAGTTCGTCGGCTTGCTCTCCAAGGCTGTTGACGGATTGATGCGGATGCGCGAGCGCGAAGGCGCGGTGCTCGTGGAGGACCTCAAGGCTCATCGCGAGTACATCGTCAAGCGACTTGACGAGATTCGTACTTTGGCGCCGGGCGTGGTGGCCGACTACGAGACCAGACTTCGTCAACGCATTGATGTGCTGTTGAAGGAGATCGATCGTCAGGTGGATCCCGCCGACTTGGTGAGGGAGATCGCCGTGTACGCCGAGCGGACGGATATCGCGGAAGAGATCAAGAGACTCGGCGCGCACCTGGATCAGTTCCGTGACCTGCTCGGGGGTACGGACGGGCGTCCTATCGGACGCACGCTGGACTTTCTTGCGCAGGAAATGCTGCGCGAGGCGAACACCATCGCGAGCAAGTCTCCGGATGCGGAGATTTCCCGTCGCACGGTGGAAATCAAAGGCGCCATAGACAGAATCAAAGAACAATGTCAGAATATCGAGTAGGCCTCGGGCTTCTCGAAGGAGTCGGACATGGTTCGGTGGATGCGAATGACGACGGCGGCATGCGGCGCGATCGCGCTGTGGTGCGCCGACGTCGATGCGCAGGAGGTCGATCCGACTTGGTTGTCGGAGCAACTTCGCGCCCTCAACTCCGACGAACTCGCGACGCGCGAGTCGGCTCAATTGCAGTTGCGACAGAATCCTCTGGTGAAGTTGGAGGACATCGAGCGCGCGCTGATCGCGCCGGGGTTGTCCGGCGAATCGCTGTTGAGACTGCGGCAAGTCGGGATCGACATGTTCAAGAAGCGCGATCGCGCGGCGATGGGCGTGTCATGGCAGAGTCAGAGTTTCCGACTTGACGGACTTGAGATCGCAGGACCGGCGAGAGCGCGCGTCGGCGGCGTGGAATTCGATTCGGTGCGACTGCTTCGCGCGGGCGATGTCATCGTGAAGTTTGACGGACTGCCCGTGGTGGTGTCCGAGGACATTCAGCGCAACTGGGACAACTGCCGCGCGATGATCATGTCGCATGATCCGGGTGACGAGATCGAACTGGACATTCTGCGTGATGAGCGACCGATGAAGGTGCGGCTGAAGATGGGTCGCTACCGCGATCTCGGTCAGTCGACGGTCGCGGATCCGCGGGATGTGATCGAACGCTCGTTTGAGTATCGCTTGAACAGGATCGCGAAATCCGCAGGCGTCGCACGCGACACAGAAGAACCCGCGGAGCTTCCGATCACGCAATCCGAGTGGGAGTCGATCGTCGAGTCTGAAAATAAGGTGCGTGAGCAACGATTCCGCGCGGCGCAGGAGCAGGCGATATCCGGCCCGTTGCCGCAGGTGACCGCTGCGGGCGGCGAAGCGGATTTGAGCGGCGACGCGACGATGTTCTTTCGCGCGGGTCAGTCGGATCAGACCGCGCGCATGATGCAGACCCTGCTGAAATCGATCTCGATCAAGCAGAACGAACTGCAGCAACTTCAGCGGATGATCGAGCGCACGCCGGATGGCCCGGCGAAAGTCGCGCTCGAACGGCAGGCGGAATCGGTGCAACTGCAGATCAAGGAACTGCAGCGCAGAATGTCGATCGAGCGCACGCGTCCGCAGATCTTCAAGCCTTAGGTCTTCGAACCAAGAGCGAGGCGATCAACCGCGCGACCGCTTGGAACGATGCGGGCGCGAATCGGAATCCCCGGAATCGATGAGTTTGGAGATGGCCACGATCGCCGTGCGCGTCTCTTGATGCTGTGCGGCATCGGGTGTCGCCAATGCGATGGCGCGGCGTGCGCGAGCGATCGCGCGCTCGGTGCTGGGACCCAACGCCTTGCGGCCGGCGAGCGTCGGATCCACGCGCAGGTTCGGAATATCACAGAGATTGTCGTATGAGTCGGCGAGTTTCACGAGTCGAACGCCCCAACTCGCCTTCGCCAATCGCGCGTCATACTCGGCTTCACGCGCGGCCTCTTCCATCGCCATGTTTTTCGTCAACGCGGCGACGCCGTCGGCGACATTCTTGCCGAATCGCTCGAGCAGATCGTCATAGTCGGTCGTCGTGTCTTCGATGGTGTCATGAAGCACGGCGATCGCGATCACCTCTTCGTCACGACAGCCGAATATCTCGGTGACGGTGAGCACCACGCGCATCAGGTGTGACGAGTACGGAGTCGCACCGTCTTTACGGAACTGATGTCGATGCGCGCGGAACGCGAAGGCGACGGCGGCTTGCCATAACGGCATCGGGGGATTCGAGGCGATGCGCTTACGAGGGCCGGGTGAGGATCGTCTTGAAGTCATGCCTTGATCGTAGGAACCGCCGCGCGACATGGTCGTCATGCGACTTAGACTTCCCGCGGAGGTGTTCGCGTTGGAGCATTGGTACGCGATCCTGTTGGCGACGGAATGGCTGATCCGCTTCATCGCGGCGCCGATCATCATTCTGCGCCAACGCACGACCTCGACAACGCTCACCTGGCTCACCGCCGTGCTTGTGCTGCCGATCCCCGGCATTCTTTTGTACGCGTTTTTCGGCGAGATCCGACTCGGCGTGCGACGCGGACGGAAGTACGCGAGGTTGGTGGAGCGTGCGGCGCAAAAGCGCGTGCGTGCCGAGCAAACCTCGACCGATGAGGTCTTGTCGGAGAATCAAAGTGCGCTTGCGCGGGTCGCGCGTCGTTTGGGCGGAGTCGCGGCGAGCGCGGGCAATTCGGTTGAGTATCTGACACGCGCCGCGGACTTCGAACATCGATTAATCGAGTGCATCGACAATGCGAAGCACCATGTGCATTTGGTTTACTTCATCGTCGAGGACGACTCGACGGGCCGTCGCGTTGCGGATGCGCTCGAGCGCGCGGCGGGGCGGGGCGTGAAGGTTCGGCTGTTGGCCGACGCCGCGGGGAGTTGGTCTCTGTTTGATGAACTTGCGGATCGGATGCGTCGTGCGGGAATCGATGTGCGGGATCATCTCGGGGTGAATCCGCTGCGGCGAAGACTGATCAGGTTTGATTTGCGCAATCATCGCAAGCTGACCGTGATCGACGGCACGATCGCGATCATGGGTTCCCACAACATCGTGGATCCGACGGCGGGATTGAGCAGGAAGTTGATCAAGCGAGGCGCGGAGTGGCTTGACGTGAGCGTGGTGATCAAAGGTCCCGCGGTGGCGCAACTGGCGGGCGTGTTTCTGGACGACTGGCGTTTCGAAACCGGCGCGGAACCCGAGATCGAGGGCTATCTGAACGATTCTGACATCGCCGGAGAGGCGATCGTCCAGACACTGTCGAGCGGTCCCGGCGCGGATCATGCGGCGATGCGCGATGTCGTGATCGAAGCGCTGCATGGCGCCAAGGAACGCGCGGTGATCACGACTCCGTATTTCGTACCCGATGAACCGCTGATGACAGCGATGCGTTTGGCGGCGATGAGAGGCGTCCGAACCGAACTGGTCGTGCCTTCGCGAAGTGACAAGAAGATCTGCGACATCGTGGCTCGCGGTTTTTATGATGAACTGCTCGACGCGGGGGTTCGGATCTACAAACATCGCAACGGCATTCTGCATTCCAAGACGGTGACCGTGGATGATTCATTCGCGCTTGTCGGTTCCGCGAACATGGATATGCGGAGTTTCTTTCTCAACTTCGAACTTGGCGCGGTGATGTACGACGCTCGTTCGGTTCGTCGACTCAAGGAGTGCCAGGAGGCTTACATCGAAGATTCTCAGCCTTTGGATCGTCAAACGATGCGTCGACGCGGCGTCATCGAGCGGCTTTCCGAGGGCGTGACCAGACTCGTCGCCCCACTGCTCTGAAGGCGGCGGGTTGCCCTGAACCGATGGGGTGCGGATACTTCACCACATGAATACCAACTCGACCCGTGCGGTTTCAACGCTCGCCCTGATCGCTTCATCGTTGTTCTTCGGCTGCGGAAGCGTGCCGAAAGCGACGCCGAACGCGGCCCCGGGCTTGCTGAATGTGGTCCTCGACGGTGAGGTGATGGAGTGGCCTGAACTCGCGGCTGTCGGCGCGGACGAACATTTCGTTTACTTTCGCATGAGCGTCGAGAACGAACAGTTCACCTTGCAGGCGGCGCCCGAGTCCATGGTGTTGCTGCTGGACTGCGATGCAAGCACCTCGACGGGTCGCACCGACACGGACGAACCGCTGGATGATCTGGGCATCGATCTTGAGGTTCGATTCTCGCCGCTGAAGGACGGAAAGCGTCGGCAGGGTGTCGAGGTGAGCGCGATCAACGCTTCGGGCGGCGCTTCACGCATGTCACTCAAGGAATTGGATTTCATTTGTGCGCCGACGCACGCTTCGAACTGGTATGAGGTCCGCATTTCGAGAACGCTGACGAACGCGGCGCTTCCTGAAAGCGGCATGAAGACGAGCGGCGCACTGCGCGGACTGTGGGCCATCGAAGACGACGGAGGTGAAATCGTCGGCTATTCGGATCCTTTCACGGTTCAACTTTCCCCGGCGGCGGCGCAGCGACGGCTGTTCACCGCTGACTTGCCGGCCAAGCCCGATGGCGCAGTCAGAGTCATGACGATGAATGTGGAGAACACATCCACGATCAAAAAGCCGCAGGTCTTCTCGCGGATCATTCAAGCGATCAAGCCCGATGTCGTGCTGATGCAGGAGTGGGATGACGGGGATTCCGCTGCGGTCGAGTCATGGTTCACGGCGATGGTTCCGCGCGAGGGGAAATGGAACATCGCGAAGGCGAGCGGCACAAAGGCGAACGGCGGCGGCGTGTTGATCGCAACGGACCTTCCCATCATCTCAAAGGTGCAACCGAACACCGGCGAAAAATCCCCCTCGACACTGACCGACGCGTCCGGCAATAGCGTGCTCATCAACTGGCCGGTGCGTCAAGTCGCGGCGATCGTGGACACGCCCATCGGAGAAATGGCTTTTGCGAGCGTCCACCTCAAGTGCTGCGGCAGTAAGGGAAGCGCCGAAGACATCAAGCGCACGAAAGAGGCGCTGTTCATGTCAAACTTCCTTTCGCAACTTTCAAAGGGCGACAAAACGGTGATCGCCGGCGACATGAACCTCGTCGGTTCGCGCGATCCGCTTTCCGTGTTTGAACGCGGCTATTACGCGACCTCGGGACGCATGTCGACGATTGACGCCTTCGTGCTCGGCGACACCTCCATGTACACGTGGACCGATGATCGATCGACGTTCGCACCCGGACGGCTGGATTACATCCTGCACAACGAAGCCGGCACGCGTGTCGTGAATGCGTTCATTCTTGATACATCACGACTGAGCGTGGAATCGCTCGCCCGACTCGGATTGGACGCCGACGACTCCGCGGCGACCGATCACAGACCGGTCGTCGTCGATCTCGTCGGACGCTGATCAACAACCCGCGTCCCATGCGGCGAAGAAAACGATGACATCATCGCCATCGGTGCCGCCGTCCTGGTTGATGTCGGCGTTGCCCGCATCCCACGCGGCGAAGAACGTGATGATGTCGTCACCGTCGACGTTGCGATCGAAGTTGACGTCGCTCAAGCACGCGAGATCGGCGGAGACCCGTACATCATCGATGCCCCACCACATGCCTCCGCCTGCGTTGATGACGCGGAACGCGAAGGCGACATTCGATCGCAATGACGCGCCCGGCACATGCAATGCGCGATTGTCGTAGAAGGGATCTTCGACGGTGTCTTGCAACGAGGCCGCGTCGTACGCGAAAACAGGCGTCGGATCGAAGGTCGCGCCGCCGTCGGTGCTGAGCAGGACTTCCATGCGAGTGCCATCGGCGACGATCGCCTCACTGCGGACGTGCAGCCACACCTCGAACGCTCTTGCGCAGTTGATCGACGGCGTGATGAGCAAGTCATCATGGGCGAGCGCGGGATTGCACGCGGAATCGAGAATCGCGAATTGACCGCCGAGACGATGCACGGCCTGGCCTGATTGACGCGGGAAAGATCCGCCGTTGTTGCTGACGGAACGAGCGCATGGATCGGCGACGGTCCATGTCTGGGCGCCCGACAACGCGGAAACGACTCTCCATGGCAACGCGATCGGTGTCGTGAATGACTGCGTGTTCAAGACGTTCGATGAGCCGCCGTTTTGCGCCGCGACGTCATCGACGAGCACGTTGTCGATCGCAATGAACCAATCATCGGTGGGTTCGTAGTGTCGGAATCTGACCTGCACGCCGGTCTGATTCGCGGCGCGCGTGGTAAGGTCGACGCTCGTGCGACCGAATACGCCGTCGGCGTTTGAAATCGTGACGGCGGGTGATGGAGACGTGCGACTGGGCGCGACGCGTCGGAAGACATTGACCCATGTCGGGTTCGATGCGGTGCGCACATCGATATCAAACACCGTGCTTCCGTTGTTGTTGAGTTGGGCGACGGCGTCAAAGTGCAATGTCACCCGCGCGCGACCGGTGCAATCGAATGTCGGCGAAAGGAGATCGAGCGATGCGCCGGCGCCCGTCGCGTTGGTTCCCGTCGCGGACGCGGAATCCGAAATGACATAACGGCCCGATGTCGGCCTGCCGTCAACGCCCGGCGGATTCGCGGTGCGAAGTCCGTCCATGCTCCATGCCGCTTCGGTCTCGACGACCGTTCCGCTGAGAACACTCTGCCATCCCGCGGTCGCGAGCGCCGCGTTGTCGGCGATTGAATCGAAGTTTTCGGCGAAGATCACATTGCCGCCGGACAACGACACCGCTCGCGGCGGGTTGTCGCAGAAGGGAACGGCGGTTCCCGTGGCTTCGATGGTGTAGACGAACGAGCCGTGACG
Organism: Phycisphaerales bacterium; assembly: GCA_046342165.1. Lineage (GTDB taxonomy): Bacteria > Planctomycetota > Phycisphaerae > Phycisphaerales > UBA1924 > JBEIUO01. The sequence continues at coordinate 16,283 of JBKDPX010000036.1, forward strand.
ATTCGCCGCGGGCGCGGGGGGCGTGTCGGTGTATGCACTGACACTTGCGGGGAGCGAAGCGATCTGTTCTCCGTTACGACGAATGATCACGCCGAGCGGATCGGCGCCCGTGGCCGCGCGCCACGAGAGCGCAACGGATCGGGACGCGAAGTTCGGAGCGGCTTCGAGATTTGAAGGACAGGACTTCACGCTGAACCAGCGGGCCGTCGGTATCACGGCCTTGGCGAGCGTGAGGCTCGACCAACTGGCGACCAACTGCGCTCCGCCTCCGGCTTCGTAGTACTCGATGCGAACCTTATGTTTTCCTACTTTGAGACCGAGAGGCGACGATGCGACTTCCACGGCTCCGTGCAACCCGTCGTTGTTGATCACGAGGGTGTCGCCGACGAACATCTTCGAACCGTCGTCGCTGTTGAGGTAGAAGGTGTACATGCTCGCGGTCTGCACATCGATGAAGCCTTCGAACACCGCACCGACATCATCCGATCGCGTGGAAGTGCCGACGAGTCCGGTGGTGTTGGCGATGTTGATCTGCGAAGCAAGGTCGTAGCGGTACGGCGTGAGCGTGCTGAAGTTCGGCAGCGCGCCGGGTGCGCCGAGCACTTCATACCACGCGACTTGAATCCCCGCGCGAGAGACGGGCGGGTTTTCAGGATTGCGATACAGCGATGGATTCGTGACGGTCATCACGACCGAATTGGATGCGGTATTGCCTGCCGTATCGCGCACGGTGTACGAAAAGGAGTCAAAGCCGCCCAAGCCCGAAGTCGGCGGCGCGTAGATCAGGCGATCGCGCCCGCCGGGGCCCGTGCCTGCAGATCTCGTGATCGTTCCGCCCAGCGTGCTTGTCGCATCGAACGAATCAATCGTCATCGTCAGGCCCGTGCTGAGCCAGTCGTTTGCGAGCACATCGATCGTCGCCGGCGATGTCACGCCGATTTCAAAGGTGCCCGCGCTGTCACCCACGGGATGACACAGACTTTGCGACGCGACGGTGAAGTTGCTCACCCAGTTCTGCCAACCTGTCGGCGTGAGATACTCCGCGACGGCCCAGAACCGCGTGTCATCGACGGGATCGACACCGACGGCGAAGTAATCGCCCCAGCGACCGCCGCCGTTGACTTCGCCCTCCTTCACGATCACGGGGACACCCATGCGACCGGCAGGGTCCGCGGCGCGGCGACCTGCGATGGCCGCGGCGACCCGCATGTTGGCGCCCGTGACACCCAACGAAACACCGACGTCACCCGCGCCATTGACGGCGATTGCCGGAAAGACGGTGTGGCGATCCGGACCTGCATCAATGTCACCGGACTGCACTCGCGTCACGCTTCCGGAGACCGGCCAGTTGTTGAGGTTGAACTCGTGCCATCGCGCGACGTTGCGACCTGAGATGGATGCGTTATGAACGACGAACAGTCGGCCGTTGCGAAAAAACGGCATGGTCATGCCCGCGTTGCTGACAGCCGAGCCGTTGAGCGTCGGCGCGGAAATGCTCCCCGCATATGAGGGCGTGGTGACGGAGGTGAAGGTGAGCGTGGGCGTCGCCGTGATGGGATTGCGAATCGCGTAGATGCGCATCGTGGTCGAGTTCTGCACGTACGCGAAATAACCGGCGTTGTTGGTTCCATAGTGCGTCGCGGGCATGCAGGTGTACAGCGAACCGTCGCGAAGCGTGGAGTACGCGGCGGTGCCGCCCGTAAGCAACGGCGCCTTGGTGAAGACGCGGAATCCGCCGCCTCCGTACGGACCGCCGTTGAGACCGAAGAGATTTCCGGTGATGTAATACGCGAACTGGTCGTATCCGATGCCCGGGAAGTCCCACCAGACGGTCGAGCCGCCGATATCGATCACCGCATCGGTGCGATAACGATACCAGGTTCCGTTGGGATCACTGTCGTCGGAGACGGCGATGTCGATCCACGATTGATCGGGGTTGTAGTACTCCAGCACGACCATGACGAAGCGCTGGGCGTAGTGATCATAGATAACCTTAGGATCGAAAGTGAAACCCTGCGCGCCGAGATCGCCGAAGAACCCGCCCGCGTTGTTCAGATTCGTGCGGAAGGTCTCGCTGCCGGTGTTCTTGTCGTAAAACGCGATCGCCATGTTCACCGTGACGACCACATGATTCGGTCCGACGGCGACGGTGGGATCCGGCGGATTCCAACCGGTCGCGCTGATGGTGGGAAATGTGTTCTCCAACCGCGTGCGCGGCTCGTCGATTGTTGATCCCGCGACCAACGCGTTCGCGGGACCGGCGGGCGCCGGACCGGGCTTCACATGTTCGGGCAGGTGATTGCGGATCAAATCGGTGGCGCCGACGATCTCTATTCCGCGGCGATGCACCATCAATCGCGTGTCAAGAACATCGGCCTTCGCGGTGCCTCGCGCCACATCACCGGGATTGATGAGTTTCGGAATCGATCCCGCCGGACGAACGGTCGGCGCCTGGCCTTGGCGCATTCCGGCCGGGTTCATCGACAGCGGCGTCTGATGGGTGGATAACGAGCATCCGCTCAGAACGGCGACGACGGACGCAAGAACGGCCTTGATTCGATTCTGGAACATGATCTCTATCCCGCCGCGCGCGGCGTGTGCGTGTTCAAACGGCTCCGGGAACACAGGCGTGCCGGAACTCCACGAGCGTAACGGGAAATCCTACACGCGCAAGAGCGGTCGGAGCATGAACAGAACCGCCGTACAAGCCGCGACAATCAACCGATCCGTCGGCGATGGCGGCGAGGCCCTCTGCAACGCTGCCGCCGCAGATTCCCGTCGCCGTTCCCTCGATGCGGACAAGTTCCGAGAACTCAAAGGTTCGCTCGCAAGGTGCGAGGATCGAACCGATCAGCGAACCTTTGGGGCGAAGCAATCGCACCGCGACATTGGCGAGCAAGCCGCCGGAGCAATCGACGACGACATGTTGATCGTGTCGACGCCCGATTTCATCGAGGAGTCTGAAACTCAAGCCTCGGCGTTCGCATTCGCGTGCCGTTCCGACACCGTGTCCGACGAGGCGAACGCGATCGAACCGGCGCGAAAGCAGTTGCGCGGTGAGCAGTGCGAAGGGTCGATCGCCCAACACCGTCATGAATGCGTTGCGTTGTCCGGAGACCGCACCCGCCAATCGACGCGCGCGACCGGCGGCGAACGCAAACACGGCGTGTTCGCCCGGGATGTGATCGGGAACGATGCAGAGTTGTGACTCGTGAGCGACCACGAACTCCGCGAGACCGCCGTCAAGGCCATGGACGCCCATGATCCGACGTGAAAGACACGCGGAAGATGCGCCGCCGCGGCAACAATCGCATCGACCGCAGGACAAGGTCGGCGAGACGACCACGCGCGAGCCGAGAAGTTCGGGCCGATCGCGAGGCGGCTGCTCGACGACACCGATCATCTGCGCACCGGGAACGCCGACGAAACCATCGGCGATATCCTCGGGAGCATCGGGCGCCGCGATCACGATCCTAACGAGCGCCTGATCGGGATCAAAGCAAACGGGGCGCGGCGATTCGCCGCGAACAGCAACACCGTCGATGATTCGATAACTCAGCAAACGGACTTCACCTCCGTGCGACGCGAAAAAGATCGACCGAAAAGGGGGCCGGGTTTGCCGGAAGGTCGAAGTTGTCAGGAAACGACAGGTGCGCCACGGACATTCCCCGCGGATTGCGACGATTGTGTGGAATGAAGGGAAATCGTTGGGTTTTTGTTTTCAACTCCGTCCGGGGGACGTACCTTGTCCGGATATGGACGACTTCGCCGCGAATGAAGGGGGCCGCAACGGCCGCAAGTTCCGCTCGATTCAATTGCCGAGCGTGCAGTCGTTGTTTGACCGCGAACCGCCGAAGTCTCTTGAAGCGGAAATGTCACTGCTCGGCAGCATCATGCTCGATCCGACCGTGATCCCGGACGTGATGAGCATCATCAAGGGCGCCGAGGATTTTTTCAAAGAGCAACATCGCGAGATCTATCGAACGGTCATCGAGTTGTACGACCATCGTCAGACCGGCGACCTGGTGCAGATCCAGGATCGCCTGCGTGATCGCGGTTTCAAGGAAATCGGCGATGACACGGATTATCTAATGAGCCTGGTGGAGGGCGTGCCGGGGCCTTCCAACGCACCGCACTTCGCGCGCATCGTGGCCGAGAAGGCGAAGCTTCGTCGGTTGATCGATGCAGCGGGTCAGATTTTGTACGACGCGTATCACGCTGGCGAACTCGGTCCTGACGGCGCGCGAGAGGTGCTCGACAAGGCGGAATCCTCGGTGTTCAACGTGGCGCAGGAGGAAACTTCGACCGATGCCGAGAGTCTCGAGGATCTCCTTCAGAAGGAGATGTCGCGTATCGAGGCGATGGACTTTGACAGCAGTCGATTGCCCGGACTCGGTTCCGGTTACGGCGATCTTGATGAAATGACCCGCGGGTTCCAACCCGGCGAACTCATCATCATCGCGGCCCGTCCTTCGATGGGAAAGACGAGTCTTGCGATGAACATCGCCGAACAGGTCGCGCGCGGTGGGGTCGCGCCTCCGGGCCTCAAAAAGCAGGATGTTCCGATCGCCGTTTTCTCCTTGGAAATGAGCCGCGATTCGATCGTTCAGCGTCTGCTCAGCGCTCGCAGCGGCGTCTCGGGTCAGGCCCTTCGCGGCGGACAACGACTCTCCCGAGATCAGTTCCGAACACTGATGATCGCGGCGGAGGAACTGAAGACCGATCCGATCTACATCGACGACATGCCGAGCCTGACGGTGCTCACGCTTCGCGCTCGCGCTCGTCGACTTGTCCAGCGTTATGGCGTCAAGATGATCGTGATCGACTACCTCCAGCTCATGACCGCACCGGGCGCGGCGCGGGAGAGTCGTCAGGTGGAAGTGTCGGCGATCAGCCGCGGCATCAAAGCGCTCGCCCGCGAGTTGAAGGTGCCGATCATCTGTCTTTCGCAGTTGAACCGAGCGAGCGAAACGCGCGAAGGCAATCGTCCGCGCATGAGCGATCTGCGCGAATCAGGCTCGATCGAGCAGGACGCCGACGTGATCATGCTCCTGCATCGCGAAGACTATTACCACGTGCAAGATGAACAGTGGAAGATGGACAATCCCGACAAGATCGGCGTCGCCGAACTCATCGTCGCGAAGCAGCGTAACGGTCCGACGGGTGTCGTGAAGATGGTCTGGGATTCCAACACCACGCGGTTCAAGAACTACGACCCGCATGCGATGGCGCCCTCCGGCTTTGATGATCGCAATCCCATGAATCAGATCCGCGAGTCCAAGCCTCCGACGGTGCAAGCGCCGTGGACGCAGCAGGGCAGTCAACCCGCGCCCTTTACGCCGAGTGCAGGACCTGATTCGGCGCGTACATCATCGAACTCGGACTCCATCATCGACGATCTCGGCGACATCCCGACGTAATGGTGCGATAACTGCTCGAATAGGGCGAAATACCCGTCTTCGCTCATCTCACGCCGCAATCAGGCCGACCAAACGGTGTCCTTGAGTCCGTACGGGGGAACGTTTGGCCGTCAAACCGCGCAACACACTCTCCGCTGTTGAGATTGATTCGCTGCATCAGCGTCTCGCCGAGCGCCTGGAGCGAATCGGCATTCAAACGCAGCCCGAGGTCGCGGTGCGCATCTTGGATCTCAGCGCGGATCCCAACGCGCAACCGCGCGACTACGCCGCTGCGATTCGCAACGATCCCGGACTTTCAGGACGACTGCTCAAACTCTCGAACTCGGCGCTGTTCGCGCAGCGAAAGCCCGTCACGACGGTGGATCGTGCGTGCGTTGTGCTCGGCCTCGAAAGACTGAAGTCCATCGCGCTTGGGTTTCATCTCAGCCGCGCGGCATGTCGCGGCACCGCGCGCGAACTCACGCGCTCGGTGTGGGGTCGATCGGTGTTTCGCGGATGTCTCGCGGCGGAACTCGCGCGGCTTCACGCGCCCGGGCATGTGGCGGAGGCGTTCGTCATCGGTCTGATGCTCGATGCCGGTGTTCCGCTGATGCCCAAACTCGTCGGCGATGCGTACGAGCGTCTGTATGACGCGTTTCCCGCGCCGCGCACGCTGCTTCGTGCGGAGTGCGAGGCGCTGGAGTTCACGCACGTCGATGTGATGGCCGCGCTTCAGCGACTGTGGCGACTGCCCGAAGTTCTCGCTCGACCGATTCAGTGGCATCACGATCGCCCACGCTCGGCGACCCGCGCAGAACCCGTGCATGCGCTTCATCGCATCGCGTATGTGGTCGCCGGACCTGAACTGTCCGTCAGCGCGGATCTCAGCGTGACGCGAGCTCCCGATTCCGACGCGGGCCTGTACGCCGAAGCCTCGCAACTGCTCGGACTGCATGACTCGCAGATCGAGGAAGCGGTTCGACGCGCGAGCGCGGAGTACGCGGCGACGATCGACCTCTTCGGCGAGATCGCCAAATCGATCGGCGATGCGGAAGACATCTTCGAGTGCATTCAGATGCGACTTGTTCGCGCCGTCGATGCGCAAGTCGAAGACTCGATCCGACGCGAACATGACATGCGACGCCGGTTCAAGTTCGGCGACCAGTGCGTCGAAGTCTCGCGCGACAAAGACGGCTTTGTCGCATGTCTGTTCGACTCCGAAGGCAGTCCGCTCGTCACGCACAGGTTCCAACAGGATGCGGAAGATGAGCGCACCGTGCTCGCGGCGCTGGGTGTCGAAGTATGCGGATGTGACGACACGCAGCGACTGCGCGAGTTCATCACCAAAGCGGCGTGAATCAGATTGAAATCGTGGGCTCGATGAACTTGCGTTGGCGAATGTGCGCCGCGCCCAACTGTCCGCACGCGCCCATCATCTGACGACCCTTGGTGCGGCGGCGCTTGGCGAACACGCCGCGATCGATGAGTCCCTGCAGAAACCACGCGACCTGCGATTCCTCCGGCGCGGGCCAGGGGCTGTTGCGACGCGGGTTGTACGGAATCAGGTTGAGCAGTGCGAGCGGCTTGTCACCGTCTTTGAGTTCGCCCATGAACTTCGCGAGTTCATCGAGGTGCTCGACGCGATCATTGACGCCCGGAATCAGCACATACTCGATGCACAGCTTGTTGCCGGCGAAACGCGGCCATTCCTTGAGCGCGCCGAGCAGTTCGCTGATGTTCCATTTGCGATTCACCGGCATGATCGACGACCGCACTTCATCGTTCGATGCGTTGAGTGAAAGCGCCATCGTGAGTCGATGCCAGCCGGGCTCTTGAATCCGCTTGGCCATCTTGCGAATGCCGTCGACGCGCCCCACCGTCGAAATGCAGATCTTGCTGACGCCGATGTTGGGGCCGTTGTGATCCTTGAGGACCGACACCGCTTGCATCACGTTGTCGTAGTTGTCCATGGGCTCGCCCATGCCCATGAAGACGATGTTGCCGACTTCGAATCCGACGACATGACGCGCGTTCCACCATTGGCCCACGATCTCGTGCGGCTTGAGCGAGCGAATCAATCCCATTTGCGCGGTTTCGCAGAATCCGCAACCCATCGCGCATCCGACCTGACTCGAGACGCACAGCGTGTACTTCAAGTTACCCTTGGAGCCGATCATCGGGATGAGCACCGACTCGACTTCATGCGCCGGGCCGCCGGGGATCGCGCTTTCAAGTTGGGTCACGAACTTCACGACCGTTCCCTCGGGAGAATCCTCACGCTGAACCGCTGCGATTCGAGGCGGTTCGAATGAGAGTCCCTTGAGGTCGCACCGGCCGTCGCGGAAGATCGCGCGATAGGCGCTCATGGCGCCACGAAGACCGCCGACACCCTCGAGGATCACCGCGCCTCGAAAGTGCGCGAGGAACTGATCGGAGGTGAGTCCGAGCAGTTCGAGTCCGGCGGGAGCCGGATCGTTTTGGGTTGTGGAGGCCTGGTCCATGGTCGAGCAATAGTAGGTGGAACACAAAGCGCGAACCTCGCGGGAACCTGCGCGTACCGAAGTCGTCCAATAATCAACGGCGAACGGAATCGATCCTTCACTCGGGAGCGTGCAACGTGAAACAGTCATGCGTGATGTCGGTGATCGCGGCGGTCGGGTGTCTGACCGCGCATACATGGGCGCAGGATCAGGTCAAGCAACCGGAGACCAAACCGGAGACCAAGCCGCAAGTCGCGCCCGAGCGTCCGTATCACGCGATGGAAATGATCCGGCGCGAGGCGGCGAGATTGCGTCGCACGGTCAAGCATGACAGCACGCGCATGTTCCTGTTCGCCGCGAGCTGGCTGCCGGTGGTTGAGACTCGCACGGTGATGTACAACCCCGAGACCGAAGACGCGCTCTCGATGGCGGAGTTCAACTCACGCCCCGAGCAATTGCGCAAGGGCTACGAGGAACTCAAGCTCGATGACAAGTTCTACTACTTCACGCGTTACGGATCACCGGCGGCGTACTCGCGTGCCGTCGATATCGTCGCCGAGCAAGCTCCCGGCGTGAAGAACTGGTTCAAAGGGAAGAAAGTTCTTGATTACGGCTTCGGCGGGATCGGTCATTTGCGCTTGATGGCCCTGCTCGGCGCGGACG
>JBKDPX010000037.1:0-15288 GCA_046342165.1 Phycisphaerales bacterium
ATCGAGGCATCACTGCGTAGTTTCAGCGAATCCGAGACCTCCACACCCACCAGCACATCAATCGGAACGCCGTCTTTGGTCTCGTGTATGACCGAGTTCACCCGGCCGACCTTGATGCCGCCCAACAACACTTCGCTGCCTTCCTTCAGTCCTGTCGCGCCTTCTTTCAGCGAAAAGCGGACAAGAAACTGCTGGCCGCCGCCCGCGCCTTGATCGCCGATCAAAAAGCTGCCCCAGACGGCGATCGCAAGACCGCCGACCACGAACAAACCCGCTAACACATTGTCTCGGAAGTTTCGCACCTGCATGGCGATAGGGTAACCGAATCCGCTTCACAAAGCGAGAACCCCTTACCCGCGGCTCGGCATAAGGCTCGGGGTCGACAAAATGCTCTCGCCGAGCAATCTTCGTTCGAGCAACCCCGCATCGCGACGATCCGTGATCGGGCCGTCCGCATCGCCGCGCAGAAACTGACGGATCAGTCGATCCTGCGTCGGATAGTCGCGGCTTTCCTCCTCGGAGGTCTTCCGCAGGCGTTCATACCAATCGCGTGATTCGACCTTGATCATCTTGCCCTTGTCAAGCATCGCCATTCGGTCCGCGATCGCGAACGCGGAATCCATCTCGTGCGTCACCACGACGCTCGTGACGCCCAGTTTCTTGGAAAGATTGATGATCAACTGATCGATCTGAGCGCTCGTGACCGGGTCGAGTCCCGCCGAGGGTTCGTCGTAAAACAAGATCTCTGGATCAAGCGCCAGCGCGCGAGCCAGACCCGCGCGTTTTTTCATGCCGCCGGAAATCTGGCCCGGCAGTTTCTGGGCATGCTCCAGCAGGCCGACCAGATCCAGCTTGATGTTCACGTCGATGTCGATCGTCGCCGCATCCATGTCCGTGTGCTCATGAAGCGGAAGGGCGATGTTGTCGGCCAGCGTCATGGAGTTGAACAACGCGCCTGATTGAAACAGAATGCCGATGCGCTTGCGGACGCGATCCAACTCCTCGCGCTTCATCGTGCAGATGTTCTCGCCGAAGATCAGGATCTCGCCCTCATCCGGCTTCATCGACCCGATGATCAAGCGCAACAGCGTGCTCTTGCCCGATCCCGACCCGCCCATGATCACCATCGTCTCGCCGCGCATGATGTCGAGGTTCACGCCTTCAAGCACAGCGCGACCGTTGAATCGCTTCACCAGATTCCGCACCGAAATGACAGGCGCTTCACTCATGCTCGAATCATAACACGCGGAGTGTTCGTGCGTTTGGCGCGACTTTTGTCATAAGAAGCACAACATATTGCAAAGAAAGATTCAGAAATCGCAAAGAACTCGTGAAGGACGCCGACGGAACCTTTACCCGCTTTGAATCCGATCTGAACACTGTCCTTCCGCGTGTCATCTAGTCTCTTCCCGAACACATCGAAAAGCGCAGAAGTTGCGCTCATGCGGGACACACATGGAGACGACGATGAAGAAGAACACAAAGGCTTTCACGCTGATCGAACTGCTGGTGGTCATTGCGATCATCGCACTGCTCATCGGCATTCTGCTCCCCTCGCTCGGCGCTGCGCGTCAGGCCGCTCGCCAGACCAAGAGTCTCGCGAACGTGCGCTCGGTCGTGCAGGGCGTCGCCGCTTACGCGTCGGTCGGCAAGCAGCTCTACCCGCCGCACTATGTGTACGGCAAGGATGAAAACGGACTTGAGTGGGAGTTCGCGGATCAGCAGACCACCAACCCCAGCCCCAACAACGGCTATGTGCATTGGTCGTACGCGTTGTTCAGCAGCGGCTCCGTGAACGAAGAGTCGTTCCAGTCGCCCGGTATGCCCAACGGCGGCGCTCCCGCGACGAATCCCGGATCGAACCCCAAGGACTGGGAGCCGGGCCAGGTGAACGATCTCGGCGGAACCATCGGTGCCGCGACCCCAAACGATCGACAGGTCAAGCGCATCGCGTTCGTCGGCAACGCCGCGATCTTCCCCCGTAACAAGTTCTATTCATCCAGCGGTGAACGCAAAAACGAGCTGGTCAGCGACTCGGCCATTTTCAATCCTTCGAAGGTGATCTTGGTCACAGAGCTGAATCCTGATAAGAACTATCAATCGATGCGCGTCGGCGAAGTCTACAAGAGCCACCGCCCCGTGACCCCGTTCGTCGGCGTGAGCTCCGGAACCGATGTGTTCAACGAGCCCTCCGGCGCATCTCCTCAGGGCCGATTCCGCTATCCCACCGAAAACGAGATCCTCCCGCTCGACAGCGTGCCCGAGGGCGCGATCGATTCGGGCACGGACAGCACGCTCAACGCCGTCGGCCGCTTCTGGGGCAAGTCTCAGAAGACCGGTGACGGTGGAACGACCAACTTCGGCTTCGTCGACGGACACGCCGAGAACATCACCCTGAAGGAGACCATCAAGAACCGCCTGTGGGGCGACAAGTTCTGGAGCATCTCCGGTGATGATCGCGTCATCCCCGAGACCCGCTGATGCCACGAAAGTGTTCCGCTGCGCGCCGCTGAAACACGCGGTGCGTGGCGATTGATCGAAAGTCCCGCATCGCAAGCGGGCATGTGCAGAAAAGGATGAGTCGTGTGAGATCAGGCTTTCCCCGGAGCCGACGGGTGTCCCTCGGCCATGTGAAAGTCTGCGAGAGGCCCGATCGTCGTTGTCCGACGATCGCATTCAGAGAGGTGTTGTCATGAATCGGAAGAATGCTCAAGCTTGGCTGTTGGTGGCGGCCGCAGGCGCGTGCGTCGGTACGGCACACGCGCAGGTCGGCGGCGTCGTGAATATCTCGGGCGCCACGCTGCTCGAGAACTTCGTCAAGGCTCCGGCCTCGACCAACGATTTCATCGACGTCGACGGTGACGGCATCGCCGGCTACCTCGGCACGTTCGTCGGCGGAATCCCCGATCAGCTCGCCGTCGGCGGTCCCACGGGCCTCGACGCCGCGGGTGATAGCTCCGATCAGGAACTCGTCGTTCAGTATCGCGTCACAGGCTCGGTCAACGGTTTCATCGAACTCGTGCGCTTCGGCGCCCCGACCTGGGTCACCAGCGACGCGAACGCAACCGACTTCCTCACCGCCATCCCCGGCGCAGCGGCGGCATCCGGCGGCACCAACCCCGGCTTCGCCTCCAACGCATATCACAACCGAATTCTTTACATCGGTAACGGCACCGGCGGAACTGTCGCGGGCGTTCGCACCGGCACCTACAACCAAGGCAACCCCGGCGGTGCACCGAATCGCTCGAATCAGTCCACCTATGTCGCAACCTACAACACTCCGGACAACCCCGCCGCCGGCGGAATCCAGATCGACATCTGCCCGACCGACGTCTCGAGCTTCCTCGCCGTGCAAAAGCTCGGCGGCACGCCGGTGTGGGATGCGCGTCCGGCTGACCTCGGCTACGGAACCAATCCCGTTGAAATGATCACGAAGACGGGCGGCGTTCCCTCCGGCAGCCCGCTCATTCGAACCAACAAACTCGCTGAACTCGGGAACCGAAACCTCAACCTGAGCAGCCCCAACGCCAACACCATCTACGACACCTCGCTCCTCTACGCCGTGATCGCGCCCGTCACCAACTTCGGCACGGGACTCACCCAGATCACCATCTCACAACTTCAGCACCTCTACGGCACCGGACGCATGTCCTCCGGTGAAAACCTCGTCGCCATCACTCGCGACTCGGGCTCCGGCACTCGTAACGCCTTCCAGAACTGCATCGGGCAGGATCCTTCGTGGGGCCGCGGCGAAAACATCGGACCGCTCTCCGCGTCCAGCAGCCAGAACAACCTCGGCTCCGCGCACATCCCGGGCAACAAGGGATCAAACGGCAATGTCGAAGCCACCACACGTAATGTGCGTCTGGGCATCGGCTACATCGGTGCGGAGCGCGGCACGACCGGTTCCGGTTCAGGCTCCTGGCTTGTCCGTGACGGCACGGGAAACAGCGCGCTCGAAATCCTCGCCGTCAAGAACGACATCTACGGCGGCACGGTCTTCGCACGCCCGACTCTGAGCAACATCCTCGCCAACAGCGCGAACACATGGGTCATCGGCGGACAGGCCGTGCTCGCCACCATCGGCGATCCCAAAGCCAACGGCGCCGCGGCAGGCGGCACGGGTTGGGTCGGCGCCTTTGATCCCTTCATCGACACCAACGGCAACGGCACGTATGAACTCGGCGAACCTTTCACCGATCTCAACGGCAACGGTGTGCGCAACGCGACCAATGCCGAGGCCGGATTGATCAACAACAACCCGCCGATGGCCAACCCATTCGCAGCGAAGTACATGAACAATGTCTTCCGCTCCATCGCCGCTTTCAACAGCGTTCCCGCCGATATCGACAACTTCGGCATGCCCGGCGAGTTCGCCGCGGCGCGCTTCCTCTCATTGGCGGCGCTCAACAACCTGCACAGCGAGCAGAACTACACGACGCTCGTCACCAATCCGAACTTCAATCAGTCCGTGCAGAACTACATCGTCTCCAGCGGGACGAACGTGTACGCGAACTCCGTATTCGCCTCGCCGAACACCGCCGGCACGGGCAAAGTTCCCACGCGCAACACCGGCACGGTCTACACCGACGGCGTCGCCAACGGCAACAATTACATCAATCAAGCGGGCTCGATCGTTTCGTACGGATCGAATCTCAACGCTCGCAACAAGATCGCCGCTGACTTCAACGGCGACGGCACGCGATCCGCATCGGACGCTGCCGGCATGATCGCCGCTTGGCGTCAGCGTGACGGCGGCCCCGCATGGACCGCACCCGACGGCATCTTCGGCACCGGCGCCGGACAGAATGCGGTCATCGAGATTCTCGGTGACTTCGATGGTGACGGCAACTTCAACAAGGCTGACATCCGCTACTGGGCTGACGGTCTTGTGCTCGTCGGCGGAGCGCTCAACCGAAACGCGGGCTTCACCGCCGTTGACAACGCGTTTGGCGGCAACTTCTTCGGCACCACCAAGGCCACCGGAGCGTCTTACAACGCCGGCGACGCTCGCGCCGATGTCGCCAACGCCTCGGGACTCGCATCTCCCGGTTGGGCGCCTATCGGTGCGGATCGCAACAACAACGCATCCGATGCCGACGACAACAAGATCGACCTGTCCGATGTGAACTACATCCTCAAGCAGTTCAACAACGCTTTCGTCACTGACGGCGCCGCGAACTGGTCGAACCTCGACGAGGCCGTGGGCTTCGATCTCTCCGCTGACATGAACGGAGATCTCATCGTGGATCAGGCCGATGTCACCGATGTCATCGTCAATGTCCTCGGGACTAAGTACGGCGATCTCAACCTCGACGGCGTCGTCACCTGCGACGAGAAGAACACCATTCTCCTCGGTCAAGGCACCACGGTCACCACCCGTTGGGCCGGCGGTGACTTGAACGGCGACGGTCTCGTCAACAACGAGGACACCAGCGCGCTCTTCGGCGCCAACGGAATCTGTCTCGGCGATTACAACTGCGACGGCGGCGTCGACGGTGACGATGTGATCACCTTCTTCGCTGACTGGGACTCCGCATCGCCCGCGGCCGATGTCGATGGTTCCGGCGGCGTCGACGGCGACGATGTCATCCTCTTCTTTGAACGATGGGACGCCGGTTGCTGATCGAACCCTGAATCTGTGATCCAACCCCGGCGGCCCCGCCTTCCTCAAGGTGGGGCCGCTTTGTTTTTATCCGTTCAACGCGTCCCACACATCGCGAACGACCCACGACATATTCTCATGCGCACGCATCGTCGCCGCGGCGATGTGAGGACTCAAAAACGCATTCGGCACGCCGAGAAGTGGATGATTCGCGCCGATTGGTTCGGGATCATGAACATCGAGCAGCGCGGCCGCGCGCGGATTGGCGATCAGATAGTCACGGACCGCCAGAGTATCAGCGATGACCCCTCGGCTCGTGTTGATCAGAATCGCATCGGATTTCAAGAGTCCAAGCAGATCGCGATTGATCAGTTTGTGATTGTCAGGTCGAGGATCGACATGAACGCTGAGCACGTCACTTTCGCGCGCAAGCTCTGTGCGTGTCACGGGCTGCGCTCCGAATCGCGCCGACACGGGAATGTCGGCAAGATCATGAAAGATCACTCGAGCTCCGAACGCGCCGGCGATCCTCGCGACCCGCGAGCCGATACGGCCGCATCCGAGAACGCCGAACGTCAAGTCGCAAACTTGGCGTTGCGCGACGTTGCGCGCGCGAAGCGACTTCCACAGTGGCGCATCCGTCGGTGCCGTCACGCGCTCACACGGTCTCAGATGGCGTAACAGCAGCGTGAACACATACTCCGCGACCGCATCGGAGTTCGCATCCGGCGTGTTGAGCACTTGTACTCCGCGCGCGGCGCACGCCTGTACATCAACATTCTCAAGTCCGACACCCGCGCGCCCGACCACGCGCAACTTCGGAGCCTGTGCGAGTAACGCGCGATCGACTTTGGTGTAGGTCCGAATCACGAGCGCATCCGCGATCGAAAGAAGCGACGCGAACTTCGGATCATCCACGGAACACACGCGGACATCACAGCGCGACGCGAGCCAATCGTGTGCGCTTGCGGAAAGCTCCTCGGTTTGAATGACAATCGGCCGCGTCACGCCTGATCGTAGTCGCAGCACCCGTACTGCCCGAGAGGTGGGTCCCGCGGCTTGAAGTGGCCTGCGTGTGCCGCGGGCGTCACATCCACGTGTTCGTCATCCTGTACCCGACTTCGCCGATCGCATGCGGCACAAAAAACACACCACCCGCGATGCCGCGAGTGGTGGAACTTTCAGTCATTCATTTCGCCGCGAGATCTTCAGCTCGCCTTGCGCAGATGCCAACGCTCAGGGCGCACATTCGATGGTGCGGAGGGTAATTCAAGCCAATCTTCCGCCGCGGGCAGTGAAATCTCGGCGTTGCATGTCTTTCGATAACCCAGCAAGCGGATCACCTCAACCACGTCCGTCCACGCCGGGAAGGTCACGCCGTTGGCGCGCTTGAAGGCTTCGATGGCCATCAAGAACATGAACTGCTCTTTGGTCAATTCGCCCTGCTCGGCGGCTCGGGCGAAGTCCGAGAGTCGGCGGCCGGGGCCGCGGCGACGTTCAAACCCGCTTCCCTCCGGTGCATCCGCGCGACGATCACCGCCCTTTCGACGGTCGCCCGTCGCAGGAACCTGATCCGCCAAGAACGGAGCGGCGTCAAACAGCGGCTTGGAAGATTGACCGGATTGAGAATCTGACATGCAGGCGAACTCCCCTCAGGGCTCGCCCGCGATCCGCTCAGCGTGAGCGGCCGGGACGAGCATCAATAGTCGTCGTCGTCATCATCATCATCGGCGCCTTCTTCGTCCTCCTCAAAGCCTGAGTCCTCATCATCCTCAAGGAAGCCGTCATCGTCCTCCTCAAAGGACTCATCGTCCTCAAACTCGTCATCGTCGGAAAAGACGTCATCGTCGTCATCCATGTCGTCATCGTCTTCGTCGTACATGACGGCCGTGGTGCCGGCTCCGGGGAGGTCCAGTTGCCAGGGAGCGAAATCCTCACCGGCGGAAAGAGTCTTCAGTTCGTCAAGAAGTTCGATTGCCATAGTCCACCTACCAGCTACTGACTCATCATTCGACCACGCGAGTTCACGCACCCGCGACGAAAGTCCACATCTTCCTGCGGCACGCTCCGCACTTGGCCCGTCATCGGTTCCCGGCGAGCGGAAACTTGACCTTTGCTGACGGAAATAGTGCCGCCCGATTCGCGGTACAATACGACCCGCGCCGAAAAGGTCAAACCCCTCTTCCACAAAGATTCCTTGGTTCATCAGGGGGTGGGTTTCCCCGATCGATGCGGAAAGCGCCATAAACCCCGGAACTCTCGGAACCATACAGCCCATGTCCACCTCCGACGCCTCAAACCCCACGCAAGCGCAACGACAGATCGTCGATTTCGCTCCCCTCGCGCTCGTGGGCGCCGTCATCCTTCCGGGCCTCGGTCACGCCTTGCGTGGCGAGGTTCGTCGTGGCATCGCGGCAGGGGTCGGCGTCCTCAGCCTCTTCCTCGGCGGACTTCTCGTCGGCGGAATCGATGTCGTTGACAGCAAAGAAGATCAGTACTGGTTCTTCGGACAGGCGTTGGTCGGCCCACTCGCCTTCGGTGTCGATCACTATCACCAGAACCACCTCAAAGTGATCGATGAACGCTCAGGCCGCGCAATCCGCCGAACCGCATACCCGACCGAAGGTCGCGACCCCGCGGGTCGCCCCGTGATCGGTGGTCGACCTCCGAACACCAAGTCCGTCACCAAACTGAACGAACTCGGCATGCTCACATGCTGTCTGGCCGGAATGATGAATCTCATCGTGATCATCGATGCCGGTTGGCCCACGCGCCGACGCTCGCAGGAGGAGGCCAAGTGATGCTCGCATACCGCCTCTTTCTCGATCCCCTTCCCATCGATGACTACTGGTACCTCCTGCTCATCCCGATCTCGATCGCCATCGCGATCGCATACAAGGCCGTTCGCGTGCCAGACATGCGCGAGTATCCGCGCCAAGTCATCGTGCTCTCGATTCAAATCATCGTTTCGATGATGGCGCTCGGCATCGGTTCTTACATCATCATCGAACATATTCTGCCCGTGATCGCACCACGCTGATATGAACCCGCTCCGGATCAGGGTCGAGACCGGCGGCACATTCACCGACTGTCTTGCCCTGCACCCCGACGGTTCCGTCACGCATGCCAAGGTGCTCTCCTCGGGTCGACTTCGCGCGCGCGTTCGACAGGTGCAAGCGTCCGAACTCACCGTCGACGCATCGATCCGCAACGCCGCCGGATTGCTCGCCGGCTGTCGACTTCTGCGAGCCGGATCGCCGATCGCAACGATCATTTCCGATCACGCCGTTGATGACGCGACTGTTCTGCGATGCGATCGACCGATCGAACTGCACCCCGGCGACTCCGTCGAGATCAGCTTTGATGAAGACGCCCCGGTCGTCGGCGCACGACTGCTCACGCGAACGCCAAAGCGATCCAAGATCCCCGCCGCCGATATCCGCCTCGCCACCACCCGCGCCACAAACGCCCTGTTGACGCGCTCGGGCGCGCGAGTCGCACTCTTCATCACCGCGGGATTCAAAGACATCCTCAACATCGGCGATCAAACCCGGCCGGATATCTTCGCGGTCGATATCCGGCGCGACGAACCGCTTCATGAACGGACCGTGGAGGTCTCCGCGCGAATCGATCATCACGGAAACGTGATCCACGCGCTTGATGAAGATCACATTCGCCAAGCCGCACGCGCCTGCATCGGTCAAGGCGTCACCGTCGGCGCCGTCGTGTTGATGCACGCGATCGTCGATTCCGCCCACGAGCTTCGCATTCGAGATCTGTTGATCCAAGAGGGATTCACGCACGTCAGTTGCTCCTCCGAACTCTCCGCCGACATCGGCCTTCTCATTCGCGCGCGAACCACGGTCTGCAACGCCTTCCTCGCCCCGCGTATCGATGCGTATCTCGCGTCCGTCGAATCCGCGTTCGAATCCTGCGATGTTCATGTTCTGACCAGCGCCGGCGGATTGGTCTCGCGCGCATCCTTCAGACCCAAAGACAGCCTGCTCTCCGGTCCCGCCGGCGGCGTCATCGGCGCGGCGAGCGCCGCGGCGCGCTCCGGATTCGAACACTTGATTACATTTGACATGGGTGGCACCAGCACCGATGTCGCCCGCATCCACAAGCACCCCGAACTGGCCTTCGAACACACCGTCAAAGGCATCCGTCTCGCGGCGCCCGCCGTCGCCGTTGAATCCATCGCCGCCGGCGGCGGCAGTGTCTGTCGAATCGATCGCGAACTCACGGGCGGACTCGCCGTCGGACCCATGAGCGCCGGTGCGGATCCCGGACCGGCCTGCTACGGCGCCGGCGGACCGCTGACGATCACCGACTGTAATCTCTTATTAGAACAACTTGATCCCGACGCTTTCAGCATCCCGATCTCGCGCGCCGATGCGATAACGCGCGCCGATGAACTGCTCGCGCAGTATCAAGACATTCGTCGCGATCCGACCATCACGCGTGAATCGATGCTTCGCGAACTCATCGATATCGCCGACGAAACGATGGCCGGCGCGATTCGCGCAATCTCTGTTCGCAAGGGGTATGACCCGGCGAAGCACGCGCTTGTGGCTTTCGGCGGCGCCGCGGGTCAACATGCGTGCGGTGTCGCCGAACGAATCGGTTGTCCGAGTATTCTCATTCCCCGCGATGTCGGATTACTGAGTGCCGCGGGATTGTTCGGCGCTCGGGTGGAACGCATCGCGGCGCGTCGATACGCGACCCAACTGGAAACCTGCGATCGACTTGGCGAAATGATCATCGAAGTCTGTGATCACGCGGCGGAACTCATCAGGCGCGAGGGATTGTCTCCGCGCATCGATCGGGTTCTCATCGAACTGCGCCTTCGAGGCCAAGATGCGACAATCGCGATCGAGCACCCCGGGGGGACCGACGCTCGCGAAGCGCTCAAGCGAGAGTTCATCGCCCGCTTCACCGACGAGTACGGCTACGCACCGCCGCAAAGACCCATCGAGATCGCCGCGATCCGCGCGATCGCATGCGGGCCTGATGGTGAACCGGCGCCTGCAAGACAAATCGCCCCCGTCATCGAGCGTCATGTGCGTCGTCGTGAAAATCTGAAAGCGGGTGATTGCATCGTCGGTCCGTGCGTGGTGGGGGAGTCCCACGGCGCAACATTCATTCGCGAGGGTTGGGTCGCGACCGTCGACGAACACGAAGCGCTCGTGCTCACGCGATCGCGAATGGCGCCGAGTCACATCAACGAATCGCAGGACATCGTCACGGGCCGCCTGTATGCACTCGCTGTCGAGATGGGAGAAACGCTCCGCCGCGCCTCCTTGTCAGTCAACATCAAAGAGCGACTCGATTTCAGTTGCGCGATCCTCGATTCGGAAGGTCGCCTGATTGTCAACGCGCCACATCTCCCCGTTCATCTCGGTGCGCTCGGTGTGACGGTTCGAGCGATCAAATCATCACTTGAACTCGCGCCCGGCGATGTCGCCGTGACGAATCACCCCGCGTTCGGCGGTTCGCACCTTCCGGATGTCACCGTCGTGACGCCGGTCTTCGATGCACAGTCGCGACTTCTCGCGTTCGTCGCCAATCGCGCGCATCATGCTGAAATCGGTGGGATCACACCCGGCTCCATGCCGCCTGACGCCTCCGACCTCTCGCAGGAAGGCGTTGTCATTCCGCCCATGTACCTCGTCCGACGCGGCGAATCGCGCCTGGATGAACTTGATCATCTGCTTCGTCACTCGCCGTATCCGTCTCGCGCGCCGATGGAGAACCTCGCCGACCTTCAAGCGCAGATCGCGTCCAACCAGCGCGGCGTGCAAGCGATCCTCAAGATGTCCCGCCATGACGGCGGCGAATCACTCCGGGAATCCATGAATCGCCTGCGCGAACGCGCCAAGCTTCGTCTGGCCGAAGCGCTTGCGCCGCTTGAGGGCCAAACCCGTCAAGCAACCGAGCGACTCGATGACGGTTCGCCGATTTCGGTGCGCATAGACGTCCGAAACGGTCGCGTCACGATCGACTTCACGGGTTCATCCGCAACGCACCCGCGCAACTTCAACGCGCCCGCCGGAGTCGTGCGCAGCGCGGTGATGTACACGCTTCGTCTGTTGATCAACGAACATCTCCCGCTCAACGAAGGCGTGATGGATGCCGTGGATCTCATCCTGCCCCGCGGCATGCTCAACCCGCCGTTCGAATCCGATCCGACGCGATGTCCCCCGGTCTGTGCGGGCAATGTTGAAACCAGTCAGCGCGTGGTCGACACATTGATCAAGGCGCTGCAGTTGCTCGCATGCGGCCAAGGCACGATGAACAATGTGATCTTCGGCAACGACACCTTCGGCTGTTACGAAACCGTCTGCGGAGGCGCGGGTGCGACATCCGGCGCGTCGGGCGCATCAGGCGTGCACACGCATATGACAAACACGCGTATCACGGATCCCGAAGTGCTCGAACGCCGTTACCCCGTGCGCCTCGAAAGATTTGAACGACGCACGAACTCAGGCGGTGAAGGCTTGCATCACGGCGGCGACGGCGTCATCCGCGAGTATCGATTCCTCGAACCCGTCACGCTTTCATTCATCGGGCAACACCGTATCGAATCCCCGTTCGCACTCAACGGCGCAACCCCCGGTCGCCGCGGCGAACAGTTCCGCATCGACATCAACGGCCATACGCATGCGCTCGCGGGAGTCTGCCGCGTGCACATGGAAGCGGGCGAGCGATTCGCCCTTCACACACCGGGAGGAGGGGGATGGGGGTGAAGGCAGTAGGCAATGGGAAGAGGGCAATAGGCAATGGGGTTGGTCTATTCCCCATTACCCATTCCCTATTCCCCAATCGCCCCCTTCAAGAAATCGCTCAACCGCTGCGTGAAGTACAAACGGTTATCGAGTTTGGCGAAGCCGTGGCCTTCGTCCGGAGCGACGAACAACAGCGGCATGAGTGACATGTTCTTTCGCGCGAAGGCTTGATCCTTCAGTTGCGTCGCAAGCTGCATCGCTTCTTCGACAGGCACGCGCGGATCATTGAATCCGTGTGCGATGAAGACGGGGACGTTGATCTTGTCCGCCTTGTGAATGCTCGAGACGCTCTTGAGGAACTCGGGATCGCTCAGCGGTCCGTACTCAACTTCGCGCAGCTTGCGGCGATAGCCCGCCGTGCGCTCCAGGAAGGTCTGCAAGTTCACGATGCCCACGACATTCACGCCCGCGCCGAACAGACGCTCCGTGCGCTTGTTCTCATCGACGCGCATTTGATCTTCAACCAAACACGCCACGCTCATGAAGCCGCCGTACGAACCGCCATAGGTCGCGATCTTGCCGGCCTTCGCGTAGCCGTTGGCGACCAGCCAATCAGCCGCATCGACGCCGTCACGCACGCTGTCCCAGCGCTTTTTGTAATCATCCATCATGTGGAACGCGCGGCCGTAACCCGTCGAGCCGCGAACGTTGGGCTGCATCACGCCGAAGCCTTCGTTGAGCAGATACTGAATCGTCGCGCTGAACGTGGGGCGGTGTTGACCTTCCGGTCCGCCGTGGTAGTTGACGACGAACGGAATCGGCTTGCCCTTCTCGTATCCCGCCGGCAGCCACACGAACGCGGGAATCATCGTGCCGTCGAAGCTCTTGTATCGCACCAGTTCCGGCAGCGGGAACTTCGAGAGATCCAAGCCCTGGGTGTCGGCCATCGTGATCTGTCGAGATGTCGATTCACCGGCGTTCGCCGTGAACGCAAGCCCGGGCGTCCGCGAGTTGCTCAGCGACCAAATCAGGCGATCGCCGTTGATGCTCGAAAGCGAAACCACACCGGGTTCGATGTCAGGCAACTTCACCTCATCGAACGACGGCAATCGATACACATGGAGCTTTCCGTAGCCGTCTTCGTTGGTCACCACCGCAAGCAGCGTCTTCTCCTCATTCATCGCGGCGGAATCGACCTCGTACTCCGCAAGCGACGGAATCGGCATCGAGTACTCGATCTCGCTCAGATCCCGCATGTACAGTCGCGCCTTGCCCTCGACAAAGTCGCTGACGAGCAGTGCGTTCTGATTGTCGGGCATGTATCCGACCCATTCGCACGCCGAAGTGCCGCCGCCGGATACCGGCGGATTCATGAGTGAAAGCTCACCCGTCAGCACATTGAGCTCATGGATCGATGAGTCCGAAGCCGAGCGGTACTCGGCCACAAGCAGCTTCGAACCGTCCGGTGAAATATCCGAAGCGCTCCAACTTCCCGTCTTGCCGAGCAGGCGAGTCGATTTGCCCGTGCCGAAATCGAATCGATAGACGTAAAAGTCCGTCGGACTCTCGGCGTTGCCCGTATACACGAACCCCGAAGAGTCCTTCATCCAGAAGTTCGCCGCGAACTGAACCTTCGGATCGCTCGCCGCCGGCGTGACGATCAGCGTCTTCGCGTCCATCACCGAGATCTGCGTGTTCTCGTTACCGCCCACCGCGTGGAACAGCAGAATCTTGCTTCCATCCGGCGAGAGCGAATACCCCGACAAGCCGTCCGGGAAGTTCGTCAGTTTCGTCATCTTCGAACCCGGACCCGCGGCGTTTCCTTCAACCTTATAAAGCTGAAAGATGCCATCCGGCCAGTCGCGCACATACATCGTGCCGTCCGGCGCGATCGCAGGCGCTCCCGGCACGCGAATCTTCAGAAACCGCTCGAGCGTCGAAGCGCCCGTCGCATCCGCGGCATCACCGATCGCCGACGCCGTGTTCTGCGCCAACGCACCCGCCGAAACCGCCAATCCCACACCGAACGCGAAAATGAGGTTCTTCATGCCCCAATCCTATCCCCGCCTTCCCCCTATCCTTTCTCGGTTTCCTATCCCGCATTCCCGATTGGTTCTTTTCGCTCTCCCCATGCCCTTTCTCTCCGTCAACATCGATCATGTCGCAACCGTGCGCCAGGCGCGCTATCGCAACTCCACGGACTACGGCGAGCCCGATCCGGTGCGCGCGGTTCACGAAGCTGAAATGGGCGGAGCCGACGGCATCACAGTGCATCTGCGCGAGGATCGCCGCCACATCACCGATCGCGATGTGGAACTGTTGCGCCCGCTCGTCCGCGTGAAGTTCAATCTCGAAATGGCCGCGACCGACGACATGATCGTGATCGCGTCGCGCATCAAACCGCATACGAGCATGCTTGTGCCCGAGGGTCGCAACGAAGTGACGACCGAAGGCGGACTGGATGTCAAAGGTCAACTGCCGCGCATGAAGGAAGTCGTGAAGCGACTGCGCGATGCGGGATGTGTGGTTTCGGCCTTCATCGATGCGGATGCATCACAAGTCGAGTCGGCGCACACCGCGGGCTTTGATGTGTGCGAAGTGCACACGGGTCCTTACGCCGAGGCGTACCTCGAATCCGGCGGCGACGACCGCCACGCGAGCTTCGTGAACGAACTTCGCAAAGTGACCGAAGCCGGTCGATTGATCCGTCAAGCCGGCATGCGTTTCAACGCCGGCCATGCGTTGAACTACGCCAACGTGGGCGCGATCGCCGCGCTCGAAGGCATCAGCGAACTTCACATCGGCCACGCGATCATCAGCCGCGCCATCTTCACCGGCCTACGCGAAGCGGTGGGGGAGATGAAGAAGGCGATGGGGAATAGGGAATAGGGAATAGGGAATAGGGAATAGGCAGCAGGTAAGAGGTAAGAGGCAAGAGGCAAGAGGTAAGAGGTAAGA